>JBQLZI010000470.1:0-210 GCA_052168195.1 Phycisphaerales bacterium | reverse complement strand
CGACGGTCGACACGCAGTACGGCCAGCTCACCGTCAACGCGGACGGCTCCTGGACCTATGTGTCCGACCCGAGCGAGGACCACAGCGGCGGCGATCTGCCCGACAATTTCTCCTATACGATCGCGGACAGCGACGGCGATACGTCCTCGGCGACCCAGTTCATCACCGTCACGGACGGCGTTCCCACCGCGGTCGACGACGCGACCGTCT
>JBQLZI010000469.1:0-233 GCA_052168195.1 Phycisphaerales bacterium | reverse complement strand
CTGAAGACCCCGTGCGCGAACAACTCCTCGTCACCCACTACCTCCCCACGCCCTGCACCGGAGACACCGACTTCGACCGCGCCGTGAACTTCACCGACCTCAACGCCGTGCTCTCGAACTTCGGCGCGCAGGACATCACCTCGCCCGCCGACCTCAACGCCAGCGGCGTCGTCGATTTCGCCGACCTCAACCTCGTGCTCTCCGCCTTCGGCACGAACTGCCCCTGATCGCGC
>JBQLZI010000468.1:0-239 GCA_052168195.1 Phycisphaerales bacterium | reverse complement strand
CGACCGAGGACCACAGCGGCGGCGATCTGCCCGACAATTTCTCCTACACCATCGCGGACAGCGACGGCTCGACGGACAGCGCCACCCAGTTCATCACGGTGACGGACGGCGTGCCCACCGCGGTCGATGACGCGACCGTCAGCGTCGAGGAGGGCGCGGCGGCCGTCTCCGGCAACGTCATGACCAATGACGATCAGGGCCCGGACGGCGCGACGCTGACGAGCTTCGACTACACCGAC
>JBQLZI010000467.1:0-239 GCA_052168195.1 Phycisphaerales bacterium | reverse complement strand
GTCGGTGTAGTCGAAGCTCGTCAGCGTCGCGCCGTCCGGGCCCTGATCGTCATTGCCCATGACATTGCCGGAGACGGCCGCCGCGCCCTCCTCGACGCTGACGGTCGCGTCGTCGACCGCGGTGGGAACCCCGTCCGTGACGGTGATGAACTGGGTCGCCGAGGACGTATCGCCGTCGGAATCGGCGATGGTGTAGGAGAAATTGTCGGGCAGATCGCCGCCGCTGTGGTCCTCGGTCG
>JBQLZI010000466.1:0-244 GCA_052168195.1 Phycisphaerales bacterium | reverse complement strand
CGATCGAGATCACCGACGGCGATGGGCCGCTCGCCCAGAACGATGCGCTTCGGACAGTCGTGGAGGGGGCCAACACCCTCACCGGCAATGTCGTGACCAACGATGACCCGGGCGCCGACGGCTCCGTGACGGTTCAGAGCTTCAGCTACACCGACGAGACGGGCGCGACCCAGACCGCCGCGGCCGGCGCGACGGTCGACACGCAGTACGGCCAGCTCACCGTCAACGCGGACGGCTCCTGGAC
>JBQLZI010000465.1:0-217 GCA_052168195.1 Phycisphaerales bacterium | reverse complement strand
ATGGCGTCCGACGGCTCGGAAGCCTTTGAACTGATGCGCGACTTCCCGCCGGACATCATCATCACCGATGCCGCCATGCAGCCGCTGGACGGCTTCGACTTCGCCCAGCTGGTGCGCAATGCCGCCGACAGCCCGAACCCGCTGGTGCCCATCATCATGGTCACCGGCTACCACAACCGGGCCAGCGTCGAGCGCGCCCGCGATGTCGGCATCAATG
>JBQLZI010000464.1:0-288 GCA_052168195.1 Phycisphaerales bacterium | reverse complement strand
CACCGGCAACGTCGTCGCCAACGACGACGCGGGCTCCGACGGCCCGGTGACGGTGACGGGCTTCAGCTACACCGACGAGACGGGCGCCACCCAGACCGCCGCGGCCGGCGCGACGGTCGACACGCAGTACGGCCAGCTGACGGTCAACGCGGACGGCTCCTGGACCTATGTGTCCGACCCGAGCGAGGACCACTCCGGCGGCGATCTGCCCGACAATTTCTCCTACACCATCGCGGACAGCGACGGCGACACGTCCTCGGCGACGCAGTTCATCACCGTCACGGACGG
>JBQLZI010000463.1:0-263 GCA_052168195.1 Phycisphaerales bacterium | reverse complement strand
CGAGAACGTGTAGCCCCGGTTGCCGACCGCACGGATACCGCCGGCCACGTCGAGCTTGGCACTGGGGTCGAGCACGCCGATGCCAACGTTGCCGCCCTGACCCGTGGCCTCGAGCACCATGATGGTGTCGCCCGACAGATCTCGGAAGCCGAAGTTGTCGGGGTGACCGAAAATGCCTCCATCGCCAGTACCAAAGTCCCAACGGCGGAACTGGAACCCGGTCCGGTGCGCAACTCGGATCAGGCCCACGGATTCCCGACCCG
>JBQLZI010000462.1:0-269 GCA_052168195.1 Phycisphaerales bacterium | reverse complement strand
CGTTTGACGGGCATGACGTCGATGAAATGGTTCGTGTGCTGACGGCTGCGCGGGATCATGATGGTCCGATCCTGCTGCATGTCATCACCCGCAAGGGTAAGGGGTATGCTCCCGCTGAAGCCTCGGCTGATTGCTATCACGGTGTGTCCAAGTTCAATGTGGCCGATGGCAAGCAGGACAAGGCAGCCCCCAAGGCACCGAACTACGCCAAGGTTTTTGCCGGGACGCTGATCGACCTCGCAAAGGAAGATGAGCGCATTGTCGCCGTG
>JBQLZI010000461.1:0-287 GCA_052168195.1 Phycisphaerales bacterium | reverse complement strand
ACACCGCCGCCAGAATCGCGCTGACGAGCTGGCCGACCCGCACCGGCGAGACGGTGTCGGCGTGCAGCGGGAACTCGACGTCATAGACGTCGCCGCTTGCGGTCCTGGCGCTGTAGGGCAGGGTCTTCATCGGTGCACAAACCTCGTCAATCCGGGGCGGGCGGGCCGCCCGGGCTCTTCATGCCTTCGAGCTGTTGCGCGAATCGGGCGCACGGGTCGTCCAGATCGACGCGCGGCGTGAACCAGAGATAATCCGCCGCCGGAGCTCCGGCCGAATCGCGCGGGGC
>JBQLZI010000460.1:0-289 GCA_052168195.1 Phycisphaerales bacterium | reverse complement strand
GGTCGACGCGTTGACGAACAGCGAGGACGAGCGGCCGAGATGCTTCTTCCAGTCGGCCGAGCCGAGCTTGTCGCGGATCAGCCGCTCGCGCGTCTCGTCGTCGGGAATGCGCAACAGCGCCTCCGCGACGCACATCAGCAGCACGCCCTCCTGGGTGGAGAGCCCGTACTCGTGCAGGAAGGCGTCGATGCCGCCCTGATGCGCGGTCTCCGCCCGCACGGCCTCCACCAGCGAGCGGGCGTAGCCGTCGATCTTGGCGCGCGCCGCCTCGCCGAGCGCCAGTTGGGGC
>JBQLZI010000459.1:0-286 GCA_052168195.1 Phycisphaerales bacterium | reverse complement strand
ATCGGATCGGGCAAGGGGTTTGTCTTGTCCGTCACCGAGGCCACGAAGATCTGCCAGAGCTTGCGGTTGTAGGTCAGCGCCTCGGCAAGCTCGCCCGAGCGGCCGTCCCAGTCGTCGGCGATGCGTTGCAGGGTTACGGCGGCCTTGGTCAGGAGGTCGGCTTCAAGGCTGCGCGGCGAAACTGTCGCTTGCGCCGTCTGCTGATAGGTCTGTGCCGCCAGATTTTGCATGCTGCAGTAGCTCCTGCTCGTAGGAAATCAATTTCTTCGCTTCTTTCAATGCTTTA
>JBQLZI010000458.1:0-383 GCA_052168195.1 Phycisphaerales bacterium | reverse complement strand
TCAAGAAGCTGATGGACCTCAACGCCCCCGAGGTCATCATCCGCAACGAGAAGCGCATGCTGCAGCAGGCGGTCGACGCGCTGTTCGACAACGGCCGCTGCCGCCGCCCCGTGCTCGGCTCGTCCAACCGCCCGCTCAAGTCGCTGACCGACATGATCAAGGGCAAGCAGGGCCGCTTTCGCGAGAACCTGCTCGGCAAGCGCGTCGACTACTCCGGCCGCTCGGTCATCGTCGTCGGCCCCGAACTCAAACTCCACCAGTGCGGCCTTCCCAAGAAGATCGCGCTCGAACTCTACCAGCCGTTCATCATCCGCAAACTCAAGGAGCACGCCTCCGCGCCGTGAACGCGCCCCTCGGCGGTGGAGACATCCTCGCTGAGCCCG
>JBQLZI010000457.1:0-392 GCA_052168195.1 Phycisphaerales bacterium | reverse complement strand
GCGATGGTGTAGGAGAAATTGTCGGGCAGATCGCCGCCGCTGTGGTCCTCGGTCGGATCGGACACATAGGTCCAGGAGCCGTCGGTGTTGACGGTGAGCTGACCGTACCGCGTATCGACCGTCGATCCGGCCGCGGCGGTCTGGGTGGCGCCCGTCTCGTCGGTGTAGCTGAAGCTCTGCACCGTCACCGGGCCCTCGGAGCCGGCGGCGTCGTTGGCGACGACATTGCCTGTGATCGTATTGGTCCCTTCGGCCACCGTCGCGCCGCCGTCGCTGGCGTCCGGGCCGTCGTCCACGGCGTTCGGGCCGGTCCCGTCGGTGATCGCGATCGGCTGCTCCGCCGTCGACTGGTCGCCGTCGCCGTCGGTAATCGTGTAGGTAAACCCGTCGCT
>JBQLZI010000456.1:0-345 GCA_052168195.1 Phycisphaerales bacterium | reverse complement strand
CAGTTTTATGGGCAGTATGTCCACCTTGTTCTCCTTAAGGGCCACACAACTTTCCTGCAACGGACAAAGCAGGCAGTATGGTTTTTTGGGGGCACACTGAATGGCACCAAACTCCATGATGCCCTGATTGTAGTCCCTAATGTTCTCGGCATCCATCACCTCCCTGGCCAATTCCTTAAAATAGGTAATGCCTTCGGTACTATTAATAGGTATATCCACCCCAAAATATCGGGAAAGTACCCGGTACACATTTCCATCCACCACAGGTTCGGGCACATCAAAACAAAAAGAGGCTATGGCACTTGCCGTATAGTCGCCTACTCCTTTTAATGTTTTAAGTTTTTC
>JBQLZI010000455.1:0-416 GCA_052168195.1 Phycisphaerales bacterium | reverse complement strand
CCCGCAACCACCGGATCGACAGTCCGGTACTCTAACCAATTGAGCTACCGCCCCAGATTGTCGGAAGCCGCCAAGAGTGGCTTCCATGGACCCCGGCGAGGGGAGACAAGCGTAGCCGTCGTCTCGCCTTGGTCAAGATTTTAGCTCGTTTCGGGCGATCGCCAAGCCTTGAAGGCCATCAATCGTCCGAGCAGTGCCGGTTAGTTGGGCAGCGAGACGCGGCCCTCTTCCTGCATCTTCCAGGGCTGGCCGTCCGGGCTGACCGAGGCCGCGGCCTGATACATGAAGAAGCAGCCAAAGCCCATCGCCACCACCGCCAGCAGCAGCAAGGCATCGATCACGCCCATGCTGGGGCCGCGGTTGGCTCGTCCGCCGGGCATCTGCATTCCGTACTGACTCATGCGTGTGCTCCCTTG
>JBQLZI010000454.1:0-385 GCA_052168195.1 Phycisphaerales bacterium | reverse complement strand
ACCGCGCTCGGGGGCACGTGGATCTGCGAGCGGCCGCTGGTGCTCGAGTGGTCCGACTCGACGCTGGACAAGGTACGCACGCTCTTTGGCAAGCGGGCCATGCCCTACCACGACGGGCTGCCATGGTGGGTCGAGCTCCCGTACCAGTACCGCGGCGTCATCCACCGAACGCGGCAGTACACCGATGAGGACGCGGTGCAGGCCGCGTGCGACGCGTCAGGGCTGACGAAAGTCGACGCCGGCCAGCTTGGGAGCGTGCAGGCGACCTGCATCGCCGCGCACGCCACCCTGCCGCAGGGCTGGCCGTTCGAGCGCAAGGATCGCTGCGAGCTGGTGGCGGTCCTCAACTCGCTGTACATGAACGGCGACTGGCCGCTGGTGGATG
>JBQLZI010000453.1:0-460 GCA_052168195.1 Phycisphaerales bacterium | reverse complement strand
CGAGCTGCACAAGAAGGTCATCAGCCAGGAAGACGCCATCAAGGCCATCGCCCGCGCGATCCGTCGCGCCCGCGCCGGCCTGAAGGATCCCAAGCGCCCCATGGGCAGCTTCATCTTCGTCGGCCCCTCCGGCGTGGGTAAGACGCTGCTCAGCAAGGCGCTGGCCGAGTTCATGTTCGGCGACGAGGACGCGCTGATCCATCTCGACATGAGTGAGTACATGGAGAAGCACAACGTCAGCCGACTCATCGGCGCGCCTCCCGGCTACGTCGGGTACGAGGAGGGCGGCCAGCTCACCGAGCGCATCCGCCGGCGTCCCTACAGCGTCGTGCTGCTCGACGAGGTGGAGAAGGCCCACCCCGACGTGTTCAACATGCTGCTCCAGATCATGGAAGAGGGCCGCCTGACCGACTCGTTCGGCCGCAACGTCGACTTCCGCAACACCGTGCTGATCATGACC
>JBQLZI010000452.1:0-415 GCA_052168195.1 Phycisphaerales bacterium | reverse complement strand
CGAAGATCAAGGAAGCACTAAAAGATGCCGATCCGAGTACCTACCGCCTAACGATTACGACTACAGAAAGAGGGAAAACCAAAACCACAACATTAGGCTCTGCGCCGATCAAGGAAGTATCTAAAATCAGTAGCCAGACCAGACTGGACAACATCAAAGGCGGTTATGCTGCCAGCGATATCGTGATACTGGTGAAAAACATTACCAGTTCAAGCGTATTGCGCGACAATGTGCTCAAGCAACTGAATGCAGATCTTTCCAAATCGGCAACGATGGATTTGAACTACCAAGTTAGTCGTTCGAATCAATTACAAGTCAACAAAGTCGTTCGAAACTAATGATTTTTCAAAGGGCTATCTCCGTCTTGAGGGATAGCCCTCCTACAACCTCAAAGCCATGAAATCCCGCATTTTCA
>JBQLZI010000451.1:0-451 GCA_052168195.1 Phycisphaerales bacterium | reverse complement strand
ATTCTGAACAGCACGGTATGGATGCCCTTTTTTGGGATTGAAAATTATCTTATCCTGCCAATTTTAGGTATAATCTTAATACTGTTTTCCTGCTTCGTATATTTTGTGATCACCAAGGCCAAGACGCATAAAAAGTTAGTGGTGCTTATAATTTTTTTAGATATCCTATGGGTTGTAGGAAGCCTAGCCATTACTTTTTTCGATTTATTCCCACTCAACAAAAGTAGTTACCCTGTTATCCATTTGCTTGCAATATGCGTTGGTACATTGGCTGTAGGACAAATGTATTTTTTGAAAAATAAAATCAATTAAAACGAGTTGGATAAGGTGAGCGTGGTCCATTATTGTTTTTCGGTTATCGCTTAGACTATCAATGGAAAAATTCAGATAGATTACTTTTGCCCCCCTCATGATTTTGACCCATATAGGTAGCCCATCAGAATTAAGGGGG
>JBQLZI010000450.1:0-316 GCA_052168195.1 Phycisphaerales bacterium | reverse complement strand
CCAGCCCCTCGGCGACCGCCTGGGCGAGCGGCGTCTCATAGCCCTGGCCTGAGCGCATCAGCCCGACAGCGGCATTGACCGCGCCGCTCGGCTCGATGCGAACCCAAGCGCTTTCGTGCCCCGAGCCCGGAATGCCGGCCGCCTTGTAGAAGGCGGAGCCATAGGTGGTCGATTCGATCACCGTGCACAGCCCGAGACCGAGCAGCCGGCCCTCCTCCCGGGCCGCCCGCTGGTGGTCGCGGAAGGCGGGATAGCCAATCCCTGGAGCGCGAAGACATGGCCGACGAACTGCGCGCCTATCTGCGCTCCGTAATCT
>JBQLZI010000449.1:0-330 GCA_052168195.1 Phycisphaerales bacterium | reverse complement strand
GCCTCGCGGGCGAGCTCCGCCTCCTCGCGCAGCTTGTCCAGCAAACGCTCCGGCACATGCTCCGCGATCTTCGGGTCGTCGAGGCCGTCGACCTCGACCGATTCCGTCCGGTCGGCGCCCATCAGCAGCAGCCGGTCGCGGACCAGATCGTAGCAGCCCATGAAGTCCTGCCCGATCCCGATCGGCCATGTAAGAGGCGTCACCTCCAGCTGCAGCTCGTCCGCGATCTGGTCCATCAGCTCGAAGGGGTCGCGGGTCTCGCGGTCCGAGGGTGCGGCCTTCGGGAACGAAACGCGCGACGAGTTCGGGGATGCCGATGCCGAGGTTGAC
>JBQLZI010000448.1:0-531 GCA_052168195.1 Phycisphaerales bacterium | reverse complement strand
ATCTCCGACCTGCTCTCGCCCGGCGGCGTGGGCGAAGGGCTCCGATCCTTCAGCGCAGGCGGCGGCTTCGATTGCTTCGCACTCCAGACGCTCGCGCCCAGCGAACTCGAGCCCGAGCGCGAGGCCGCGTCGTCCGGCGCGCTCCACGGCGACCTGCGGCTCGTCGACGTCGAGACCGGCGCGGGCGTGGAGACCAGCGTCAACGCCGCCCTCATCAAGCGCTACCGCGAGAACCTCGAGCGCTACCTCGCGGATGTCTCGTCGACGTGCGCCGGCCGCAACATCGCGCACGTGCTCCTCCGCACCGACACCCCGCTCGAGGAAGCCCTCCTGCGCACCCTGCGCAAACGCGGCCTGCTGCGCTGAACGCATCCGCTCTCTCTCCTGCTCGGCGCAGCCGAATGGGAGAGGGTTGGGGTGAGGGCTACTCGTCCTCCGCTTCCTTTCTCTCTTCCTTCTCTTCTCCTCTCTTCTCCTCTCTGGGTGCCACGGCTGGCTTGCCCAGCCGTGCTCTTGCTTTTACCGCTCCTC
>JBQLZI010000447.1:0-547 GCA_052168195.1 Phycisphaerales bacterium | reverse complement strand
GCCCGCTTGAGATCAATGACAATGCCTGTTGCCACCAGCCACACGGCGATGAGCGAGGCGAAATAGATCACGTCCCGCAGATCGATCACCCCATCCATGATAGCGTCGAAATGGGTGACGAAGCTGAACGACGCAATGGTGTTGAGCACCACCTGCGGCACCCAGCCGGCGAAGAAATCCAGAACCAGCGGCAGGCCCGACAGCGTGAACAGGAAGCACACGACGACCGACAGCACGAAGGCGATGACCTGGTTGGTGGTGACCGCCGACATGCAGGCTCCGATGGCGAGATAGCCGCCCGCCATGAACAGGCTGCCCACATAGGATGCGATGATGACGCCGTTATCCGGGTCGCCGAGATAGTTGACGGTGATCCAGATCGGGAAGGTGAGCCCCAGCGCAATGGCCGCGAATGCCCAGGCAGCCAGGTACTTACCCACGACGCTGGCCCAGAACGGGGCCGGCAGGGTCAGCAGCAGCTCCATGGTGCCGGACTTGCGCTCCTCCGCCCACATGCGCATGGAGATCGCCGGGATCAAAAACAGGT
>JBQLZI010000446.1:0-582 GCA_052168195.1 Phycisphaerales bacterium | reverse complement strand
GCGGCGACGGCGCCGTGCACCACGGGTTCTGCGATGTCTCCATCCTGCGGACGCTGCCCGACGCGGCGCTCGTCGCGGCGATGGACGAGCCGAGCCTGATCGCGGCGCTCGAGTTCATGGCCGGGTACGACGAGGGCCTGAGCGCTGTCCGCTACCCGCGGGACAACGTCTCTGATCGCTTCGCGGGCGAGGACTGCCCCGAGTTCGAGCTTGGCAAGGCCCGGCTGCTGACGCCCGCGTTCGCCGACCTCGACGCCGAGCGCCCGGATGCGGCGGTCGTTGCGTACGGCACGCCGGCCATCACTGCGATGAGCGCGGCCGACACGCTCGCGGGCGAGTACCGCATCGCGGTCTATGACGCGCGGTTCGCGAAGCCGATCGATGGCCAGCTCGTGCAGGGCCTGCTGAGCCGGGGCATCCCGGTCGTCACAGTCGAGGACCACACGACCATCGGCGGCTTCGGCGCGGCGTTCATCGAGGAGGCCGCCGAACGTGGGCTCGACGCCTCACGCGTCACCCGACTGGGCATCCCGGACCGGTGGATCCTTCAGGACTCGCGGAAGGACCAGCTTCGCGAGGAGA
>JBQLZI010000445.1:0-685 GCA_052168195.1 Phycisphaerales bacterium | reverse complement strand
CAGGGAGCGCTGGGCGTCATGGAGCGTGCACCCCGGATCGGTGTGGTGGCGTGCCATCTGGCCTCCGAAACTGCAAACTCTGTCCGATCCGGGTTTCGGAATCGGGATAGTCCGGCTATGCAACTTGCCGTAGCCTACCCGCTTTGCGTCTGAGCAAGCCGCGACAGTCGCCGCTGCTTCCGCGTGACATCGAGCGCCGCCGCGCGGCGCGGGAAAGAGAAAGGACCGCACACCATGTCTCGAGTTCTCCTGTGCTTGATCGCCCTCGTGGCGACAGCAGCCAGCTCGTCCGCTCAGGACAAGCCGAACATCCTGGTGATCTGGGGCGACGACATCGGCACCTGGAACATCAGCCACAACAACCGCGGCATGATGGGCTATCGCACGCCGAATATCGATCGCATCGCGCGCGAGGGCATCTCGTTTACCGACTACTACGGCCAGCAGTCGTGCACCGCCGGCCGGGCCGCCTTCCTCAGCGGCGCCGTGCCCGTCCGCTCGGACATGACCAAGGTCGGGCTGCCCGGTGCCGAGCAGGGCTGGCAGGAGACCGACATCACCGTCGCCGGCGTGATGAAGTCGCTCGGCTATGCGACCGGACAGTTCGGCAAGAACCACCAGGGCGACCGTGACGAGCACCTGCCCACCAACCACGGGTTCGACGAGTTCTTCGGCAACCTCTACC
>JBQLZI010000444.1:0-831 GCA_052168195.1 Phycisphaerales bacterium | reverse complement strand
GCTGGACCTTCGAGAAGTTCCCCGAGGCCGACGAGACCCTCACCACCCAGATGAAGTCCGTCGGCGAGACCATGGCCATCGGACGCACCTTCAAGGAAAGCTACCAGAAGGCCGTCCGCTCGCTCGACGTCAAACGCTTCGGCTACGGGCTCGACCGCAACGACAAGTGGCTCGCTGCCGTCCGCGCCGTCGAGAGCCAGCACCTCACCTACACCGCCCAGGGCAAGCCCGTCCCGCCCCGCACGGAACCAACCGCCGACGACACCACCAGCGACCCCGCCATCGGCGGCCGCACCAGCCTCGGCAAGCGCACCGCCGACGGCCAGCCCATCGAGTGGCCCATCGAGCTCGACAAGCTCGTCCGCAAGCTCAGCGTCCCCAGCCAGGGCCGGCTCTACTACGTCCGCTACGCCCTGAAGATGGGCTGGTCGATCGAGCGCATCCACGACTACACCAAGATCGATCCGTTCTTCCTCGACCAGTTCGCCCAGCTCGTCGAGTTCGAGGACGAGCTCTGCCAATACGCCGCGCTCGAGGACGTGCCGCGCGAGACGCTCTTCCGCGCCAAAGCCATGGGCTACGCCGATGCGCAGCTCGCCAACCTGTACCTCGGCGCCATCACGAGCGAGACGATCCTCACCGTCCGCCGCCACCGCGAGTCGCTGGGCATCAAGCCCGTCTACAAGCTGGTTGACACCTGCGCCGCGGAGTTCGAGGCGGTCACGCCCTACTACTACAGCACCTACCAGCCCGGTCATACCCGTATCGACGAGCAGGGCAACGCGGTCGAGGTCCCGCCCGACGACGAGATCGGGGGCGACCCCGCCAAGG
>JBQLZI010000443.1:0-862 GCA_052168195.1 Phycisphaerales bacterium | reverse complement strand
TCCTTGGCGACGGTGACGCCGTCCTTGGTGACGGTGGGGGCGCCGAAGGACTTCTCGAGGACGACGACGCGGCCTGAGGGGCCGAGGGTGACCTTGACGGCCTTGGCGAGTTTCTGGACGCCCTTGAGGATGCGGTCGCGTGCGTCGGTGTCGAATGCGATTTGCTTGGCTGGCATGGTTGACTTCCTTTGAGGCATTGGGCACTAGGCACTGGGCACTAGCGCGGAAAGGTTGGGTTACTCGTTGCCGATTCGGATATAGGCGATCCGGTCGGCGTCGATGATGTAAATGGACTGGCCGTCCGTGAGTTTGATGAGCCCGTCCGCTTCCTCTGGGACGAGCATGGCGTTGGTGACGGTGAGCGTTGCGGGCTCGCCGAGGACGTGCTGGAAGATGAGGGTCGCTTTGCGCTGGCCTTTGAGTTCGGCGAGGGCGGTGCGGAGGGCTGTGGGGGTCACGTGGTTTCCTCGTGCTTCTCAGTCTTCTGCGTTACCCAGTCGCTCACACTCTTCCATCATCTGGATCAGCAGCTCGTAGTTGGCCGCGGCCTCGTAATGGGAGAAGGCGATCTCGCTTCGCAGCGATTCGAGTGCGTCCTGACGTGCTTCGCTCGAGAGGCGATCGGCGTTGTTGCGGAGCGCTTCGAGCCGGGATTGCCAGTTGGCGATCTCGCGGCTTGTCGGCCTCGGCGGGTTCGCGTCTCTCCGCTGCATAATCAGTCGATCACGGCCAGTACGTCGTCCTCGGACATGATGAGGAGCTCTTCGCCGTCGAGCTTGATTTCGGTGCCGGCGTAGCTGGTGAACAGGATCTTGTCGCCGGCCTTGACGGTGAGGGGAGTGCGCTAACCGGTCTCGGTGTT
>JBQLZI010000442.1:0-825 GCA_052168195.1 Phycisphaerales bacterium | reverse complement strand
CGATCCGGCGGGCCGAGCAGGCCTATCGGGACGGCCATGCGCCGCTCAACGCGGTCGAAGGCTATATCCGGCAGATCCTGGGATGGCGCGAATACGTCCGCGGCATCTACTGGCGCGAGATGCCGGGCTACGCCGACACCAATCACCTTGGCGCCGGGCGCGACTTGCCGGAGTTCTATTGGACCGGCGATACCGACATGAACTGCGTCAGGCAGACCGTCGACCAGACCCGGCGCGAAGCCTATGCCCACCACATCCAGCGCTTGATGGTGACCGGGAACCTGGCCCTTCTGCTGGGCGTTGAGCCCCGGCAGATCAACCAGTGGTACCTCGCAGTCTATGCCGATGCCTACGAGTGGGTCGAACTGCCCAACGTGCAGGGCATGGTGATGTACGCCGACGGCGGCCTGCTGGCGTCCAAGCCCTATGCCGCCTCTGGCGCCTATATCGACCGGATGAGCGACTACTGCGCCAACTGTCGCCACTCCCCGAGGAAGAAGACCGGCGACGGGGCCTGTCCCTTCAACTTCCTCTACTGGAACTTCGTCGTCGAGAACCGCGACACCCTGAAACAGAACCGGCGGACCGCGCCGATCCTGGGCACGCTCGACCGGATGACGGACGACCGGAAACAGGCGATCCGCGCCGACACCGAGCGGTTCCTGACGTCGATCTACGGCGGGCGTCCGAAGCGCGCCGCCGCCGAATAGGAGGCCCGATGGCCGGCCCGATCTCCCCACCCGCCGAAGGCTGTGCCTGGGTCACCGGCGCCAGTTCCGGCATCGGCCGCGAAACCGCGCTGGCCTTGGCCCGCGAAGGCTGGAC
>JBQLZI010000441.1:0-882 GCA_052168195.1 Phycisphaerales bacterium | reverse complement strand
TGAACGGCATGTCCTCTTCGGGCACGATGCGGGCGATGACGCCCTTGTTGCCGTGCCGGCCGGCCATCTTGTCGCCGACGGAGAGGTGCCGCTTGTTGGCGAGGTAGACCTTCACCATCTCGAGCACGCCCGAGGGGAGCTCGTCGCCGCGCTTCATGTGCGCGACCTTACGCTCCTTCTCGGCCTTCACGCCCTCGATGCGGGGCCAGAACTGCTCGTAGTAGACGACGCCCTGCTCGCGGGCCTCCTTCGAGCCCTTGATCCACTTGGCGTCGAAGGTCTGGATCTGCTCGATGATGACCTCGGGGATATCCGACGCGCCGACCTTCTGGCGGGTCATCGGGTCGACCATCTCGCTGCCGGTCGCCTCGTTGATGAGCTGGGTCATCTCCTTAAAGAGCGCGATCGCCTTCGCGTCCTGCTCGGCCTCGTAGGCCTCGATGTCCTTCTTGAGCTGCTTCTTCTGCGCCTCCGAGAGGTGGACGCGGCGGCTGAACTTCTTCGCGCCGATCACGATGCCGCTCGAGCCCGCAGGGACCTCGAGCGAGTCGTTCTTCACGTCCTCACCGGCCCGGCCGAAGATGGCGTGCAGCAGCTTCTCTTCGGGCGTCAGCTCGGTCTTGCTCTTGGGGCTCACCTTGCCGACGAGGATGTCGCCCGGGCCGACGCGGGCGCCGATCCGGATGATGCCGTTCTCGTCAAGGTTGCGGAGCATCTTCTCGCTGACGTTGGGTATGTCGCGCGTGAACTCCTCGCGTCCCAGCTTGGTCTCGCGGATCTCCACGTCGAAGCTGTCGATGTGGATCGAGGTGAACGCGTCGTCCTTGACGAGGCGCTCGTTGATGACGATCGCGTCCTCGAAGTTGTACCCGTCGAACGTGT
>JBQLZI010000440.1:0-882 GCA_052168195.1 Phycisphaerales bacterium | reverse complement strand
ACACGTTCGACGGGTACAACTTCGAGGACGCGATCGTCATCAACGAGCGCCTCGTGAAGGACGACGTCTTCACCAGCGTCCACATCGACGCGTTCGACGTCGAGATCCGCGAGACCAAACTCGGCCGCGAAGAGTTCACCCGGGACATCCCCAACGTCTCGGAGAAGATGCTGCGCAACCTCGACGAGCACGGCGTGATCCGTCTCGGCGCCCGCGTCGGCCCCGGCGACATCCTCGTCGGCAAGGTCAGCCCCAAGAGCAAGTCCGAACTCACGCCCGAAGAGAAGCTCCTCCACGCGATCTTCGGTCGCGCGGGCGAGGACGTGAAGAACGATTCGCTCGAAGTCCCCGCCGGCGTTGACGGCATCGTCATCGGCGCCTCGCGGTTCTCCCGCCGCGTCCACCTCACTGAGTCGCAGAAGAAGCAACTCAAGGCGGACATGGACGAGTATTCGCGCGAGATGGACCTCAAGGCCATCCAGCTCTTCCGCCAGATGGTCGCGCAGGTCAATCAGGTCGTCGGCAGCGAGATGATCGACCCGACCACCCGCCAGAAGGTCGGCGCCTCGGACATCCCCGAGGTCATCCTCGAGCAGATCCAGAACTTCGACGCGAAGTGGATCAAGGGCTCCAAAGAGTCCCGCGCCCAGGCCGAGACAATCTACGGCCAGTTCTGGCCGCGCATCACCGGCATCGAGAAGGAGAAGCAGCGCAAGCTCGCGCACATGAAGCGCGGCGACGAACTGCCCTCCGGCGTGCTCGAGATGGTCCGCGTCTACATCGCCTCCAAGCGCCACCTGTCCGTCGGCGACAAGATGGCCGGCCGTCACGGCAACAAGGGCGTCATCGCCCGCATCGTGCCCGAAGAGGACATGCCGTTCA
>JBQLZI010000439.1:0-939 GCA_052168195.1 Phycisphaerales bacterium | reverse complement strand
CTGGTCACGGTCGCGCGTACTGGAAAAGCTCAACTCGCTGCCCGCGGGCACGCTGCCGCCCGGCGTGTCGCCCGCGCTCGGACCCGACGCAACCGCCCTCGGACAGGTCTTCTGGTACACACTCGAGGGCCGCGACGCCGAAGGCAACCCAACCGGCGGGTGGGAACCCGATGAACTCCGCTCGATCCAGGACTTCATCGTCAGGTACAAGCTCGCCGGGGTGGAGGGCGTGTCCGAAGTTGCCTCGATCGGCGGTTTCGTACAGGAGTACCAGGTCGATGTGGATCCCGACGCAATGCGGGCGGCGGGTGTCTCGCTGCAGCAGGTCATCGGTGCGGTGCGGCAAAGCAACCTCGATGTCGGCGCACGCACGATTGAGGTCAACCGGGCAGAGTACATCGTCCGCGGGCTCGGCTTCATCGAGACCGTAGAAGATGTCGAGCAGGCGGCGATCACGGCCCGCGACGGCCAGCCAATTCTCGTAAGTGATATCGCAAAGGTCTCTCTTGGCCCGGCGCTCCGAAGAGGTGTGCTCACCAAGGCGGGCGTCGAGGCTGTCGGCGGCGTCGTCGTGGTCCGCTACGGCGAAAACCCGATGGCGACGATCCAGCGGGTCAAAGACAAGATCGCGGATATCGCTTCGGGCTTGCCAACGAAGGTCCTCGCCGACGGGACTGAAAGCCGTGTGACGATCGTACCGTTCTACGATCGATCCGGGCTCATCCGCGAGACACTCGAAACGCTCAATGCCGCGATCAGCCAGCAGGTGCTCGTGACGATCATTGTCGTCGTCCTGATGGTCATGCACCTTCGGAGCAGCCTGCTCATCGGTGCGATGCTGCCGATCACGGTATTGATGACCTTCATCGGAATGAAGTCGTTCGGCGTGGACGCGAACATCGTCGCGCTCTCGGGCATCGCCATCGCCATCGGCACGAT
>JBQLZI010000438.1:0-903 GCA_052168195.1 Phycisphaerales bacterium | reverse complement strand
CTTCCGATCTCTTATATTGAACAAGAATGAGTTAGACATCAACTATGCAAAAAGACTCGTGCAAGGCCCTTTCTCCGATATTTTGACGCACATAGGTCAATTGGCCATGTTACAAAGATTGTTGGATAATCCCATTCCATGGGAAGACTTTTCCAACTCCAAGATACAAACTGGAATACACGATAAAAATCTTTGAAAGATAAGTTGAGTCCCACTGACATAGGGTTGTCACTATCCAATGATAATTTTGTTGCCATAAACTAAAAATATCATCATGAAAAATGTAATCAACTGGTTTGAAATCCCAGCGGTGGACTTTGAAAGAGCCATGAAATTTTATTCCCAAGTACTTGAGGTCAAGATGGAAGAAATGCCATCCCCCGATGGCATCATGAAGTACGGAAATTTCCCTTATGATCCCGAAGGATCTGTTGTGAGCGGTGGCATTGTACAAATGAATGGCTTTGAGCCTACCAATAAGGGCCCCATACTTTATCTTAACGGAGGAACTGATCTGGACATACCTTTGTCAAGAGTCGAAAAAGCCGGGGGTAAGATCACTATGCCAAAGACACCGTTGGACAATATGTTCATTGCCGAGTTCATTGATTCAGAGGGAAACCGTATCCGATTTCACTCCATGGGATAACCCTTAAAGTGAATGGGTGGGCCTGTAACGGCCCACTCTTTAACAGCATTTACTATGATGGACGAGCAATCTAGGACTAAAGAAACCTAGAAACAGCATACATTCTGTCCAAGAAGCAAAGCCGAATGGCGTCAATGGTTGACAAAGAACCACAAATCCAAAAACGGGATTTGGTTGATCTATTATAAAAATTCCACCAACATGGCCACCCTTACTTGGAGCGAGGCGGTAGATGAAGCCTTGTGTTTCGGTTG
>JBQLZI010000437.1:0-946 GCA_052168195.1 Phycisphaerales bacterium | reverse complement strand
TGATCAGAGCCCGGGGCGCAAGCACCGGGCGCGGACGCGTGGTCATCGGAGATCATTCCGAAACCGCGGGCGGCGCGGCGCCCAGCACCTCTCCCTCCCCTGTCAAGCGCAGCGCGACGGGGGAGGGCCGGGGAGGGGGTCACAACAGCCCGACGCAGAAGTGGCCCCCACCTGACCTCCCCCATCTGCGATAGGGGAGGAAGCGATCGCCGCCGCGTCAGCCCTTCTTCGCGTAGTAGTCCACGTTCACCTGCACGTACTGGCGCCACTCGTCCGGGAGGTCTTCCTCCGGATAGATCGCGCGCACCGGGCACTCGTCTACGCACAGCCCGCAGTCGATGCAGGTGTCCGGGTCGATGTACAACTGGTCGCGGGTCTCGAAGTCCGCCTCGTCCTTGGTGGGGTGGATGCAGTCGACGGGGCAGACCTGCGTGCAGGAAACGTCCTTGGTGCCGATGCAGGGTTCTGCGATGACGTGGGGCATGAGTCGAAGGCCTCGTTCGCGCGGCGGGTGGGAACAGATCGGATCATACGGGACGCGCCCGGGAAAGGCCCGGCGCGACGACCCATCACTTCGGCGCCCCGCCCGCGCCGGTTCACGGGCTCGAAAAAACGAGCGGGGCCGACCCATCTGAGCCGGCCCCGCCGTGGTTCGTCTGGCGCTGCGTGTGGCCCGGCGGAGTCCGCCGGGATCGCCCGGGGCTTTGCGCCTGCCCGACACGGTTGTCGAGCGGCGCCCCGGACGCGTTCGATCACATCATCGGGGTGGCGTCAGCGGCCGGGGTGGCGCTGGCCTTGCGACGGGTCGCCTTGCGACGCGCCTTCTTGCGGGTGGCCTTCTTCTTGGAGGCCTTCTTGGCGGTCTTCTTGCGAGTCGCCTTCTTGCGGGTGGCCTTCTTGCGGGTGGCCTTCTTCCGCGTGGCCTTCTTACGAGTCGCCTTCTTGC
>JBQLZI010000436.1:0-898 GCA_052168195.1 Phycisphaerales bacterium | reverse complement strand
GTCTTCAGCCCCATCGATTCATAGGCGACGTTGCCGGCGAGCAGGATCAGGTCGGCCCAGCTCAGCTTGTTTCCGTACTTCTTCTTGATCGGCCAAAGCAGCCGGCGCGCCTTGTCCAGATTGGCGTTGTCGGGCCAGGAGTTGAGCGGCGCGAAGCGCTGATTGCCCGTGCCGCCGCCGCCGCGGCCGTCCGCCGTGCGGTAGGAGCCGGCGGCGTGCCAGGCCATGCGGATCATCAGCCCGCCATAATGCCCCCAATCGGCCGGCCACCAGTCCTGGCTGTCGGTCATCAGGGCGCGCAGGTCGGCCTTCACCGCGTCGAAATCGAGCGTCTTGACCGCCTCTCGATAGTCGAAGTCCGCGCCCAGCGGGTTCGTCTTGGAATCGTGCTGATGCAGGATGTCGAGGTTCAACGCCTTGGGCCACCAGGCCGTGACCGAGGCGTCGCTCGCCGTCGCGCCGCCATGCATGACGGGGCAGCCCCCCGCCGCTTTCATATCGCTTCCGTCCATCTCGGGTCTCCTTGACGCCGCGCTCGAGCCGCCGATCCGGGCGGACGGCGCGCGGCTGAGCCGTCCGCGCTCCCCCGTTCCTAGCAAAAGAATGTGATAGTTTACATTTGCATTTTCTAACGATTTTGATAATCAAAAACTATGAATGGCGTGACAATCCGACATCTCCGCTACTTCGCGGCGCTGGCCAAGACCCGGCACTTCGGCCGCGCGGCGGAGGCCTGCGCCATCTCCCAGCCCGCCCTGTCGGTTCAGATCAAGGAGCTGGAGGCGATGCTCGGCGCGCCGCTCGTCGAGCGCGCGGCCCGGCGGATCCGCCTGACCGCGCTGGGCGAGGACTTCGCGCTGCGCGCCCAGGACATCCTGCACCGGATCGACGATCTGGG
>JBQLZI010000435.1:0-765 GCA_052168195.1 Phycisphaerales bacterium | reverse complement strand
TCGTCCACCGCCGGGGCGGTCATCGCCATCGTCATTGCCGATGCCTGGATGTGGGCGCCGTTCGTCACGAAGGCGATGGCGGCGTGCGCACGATCGAGGTCGAGCCGCTGTCGACCAAGGGGCGTCACGACGACGACCTGATGCCGGCCGTTGATCGCGTGACCCGGCGGGCGGGGATCGGGCCGATGGACCTGGGCGTGGTTGCGTTCTCTGCCGGTCCGGGCGGGTTCACGGGGCTGCGGATCGCGGCGACCGTGGCGAAGGTGCTGGCGGAGGTGACGGGGGCGAAAGTCGTCCCGGTGCCGAGCGCCGTCGCGGCGAGTCGGCACCTGCCGGCGGAGGCGTTCCCGGCGGTCGTGCTGCTGGCGAGCAAGCGGGGCACGGCGCACGCGACCACGATCGACGCGGACGGCTGGTCTGTGCGCGCCAGTTCGGTCGTGACGGCCGAGACGCTTGAACTTGCTGGTGTGCGGTCAGTTGTGTGCGATCAGCATGCACCGGAAGAGTTCGTCAGCCGAGCAACGTCGGCGGGGCTCGCGTGCTATCGGCCCACGTTCTCGGCGGCGCATTGCCTCGTGTGCGTGCCGCGGTTCTCGGCCGTGGACCCGGTTGCTGCCGGGCCGATCTACGCCCGGGAACCCGAGGCGGTGCGAAAATGGCGCGAGTTGGGTCGGTCGTCTGGGTAAGTTGCGGGATCCGCGGGCGAGTCCCCCTCGTATGCGGTTGGGATTCCCGTCAAGTTAGGCAAGACGAGAACCGATTCAG
>JBQLZI010000434.1:0-1039 GCA_052168195.1 Phycisphaerales bacterium | reverse complement strand
CGACGCTCCAGCGCGAGGTGCGCTCGGCGGAGGCCCGTGCGGAGGCGATCCGCAGCGAGATCATGCGGCTTGGCGTGGCGGCGGAGACGCAGACCAAGCTAATCGAGAGCTACAAGGAGGAAGTCGGGACGCTGCGCGACGCGGAGATCGCGAACCGCCAGGCCCGTCTGGACCTCGAGGACACGAACGCGGACCTCCAGAGCCAGCTCCAGGTCTTTGAGCAGACCAACCGGGCGCTGCGTGAGACCGTCGCGGAACTGCAGCGCATGAACGAGAACCTCGGGTCGGGTGCCCCGCGAACGGCGACCGCCTCGGCGGCGAGCAGCCGGCCGATCCCGGTCGCTGGGCCGAAGATCAGCGGGTCGGTCCGGTCGACGCGCACCGAGGCCTCGACGGGCAAGAAGCTTGTGCAGATCGATCTCGGCAGCAACGACGGGCTGCGGGTGAACAACCAGCTCTACGTGATCCGCGGGACGAACTTCATCGGGAACATCGTTCTGCGGAGCGTTGATCTTCAGGAGAGCGTGGCCGAGGTGACGCTGACGCGTGGCGAATCCGAGGTCCGTCCGGGCGATACGGTTGTGACGAACATTCTGGCCCGCAACTGAGCGGCTGAGACAGGAGCTTCAGCATGAGTCAGTTCGGGATGCAGATGCCTGGGGGCCAGAAGGCTCGCCGAGCCACGCCGGATGTGTACACCGCCCTGCTGTTCGCGGCGATCGTCGGGCTCGCGGTCGCGGTCGGCCTCGTTTGGCGGGCCGGTGCGATCGTCGGTCCGGACGGCAGCCCGCTCGGATTGCAGGGTGACGGGTCGCCGGGGAACGAGATCAAGCTGGGTGGTTCGTGACGGTTTCGCCGGCGGAGCGTGCGCGGGTGTTGCTCGCGGGCCGCGTCGGGGGCATGATTGAGCGGGCGACTTTGCTTGACTCAACGGCATGCCGGGCTACATTTCTGCGGCTCGCGGGAGCGGGTCGAGCGACATCTTGGGGCGGTAGCTCAATTGGTTAGAGTACCGGACTGTCGATCCGGTGGTTGCGGG
>JBQLZI010000433.1:0-1056 GCA_052168195.1 Phycisphaerales bacterium | reverse complement strand
CTTCACGACGATCTCCGGCCCGACCCCCAGCGGGTCGCCCATCGTCACCGCGATCAGCGGGCTCGACCCGTCTGCCCTGGCCCCGACTTGCTCATCGCGCCCGCGCATCGCACGATGCTACGGCCACGCCGCCCGAGCCGTTCCCTCGACCCCGCGCGAAACCGCCGCCGCCCACCTCCCAATCACCCCCCAGCGATGCACGACGCCCACACCATCACGCCCCCCTCCGAGCAGGAACGCTCCTGGGCGATGCTGATCCACCTCCTCGCGGGGGTGATCGCCGTCGTCGCCACGCCCCTGTTCTCGGTCGGCTACACCGTCGTCATGTGGCTCGTGAAGAAGGACGAGTCGGGCTTCATCGACGACCACGGCCGCGAGGCGACCAACTTCTGGATCTCCCTCCTGCTCTACTCCATCATCCTCCTCCCCCTCGCCGCCGTCATCACCTGCGGCCTTGGCGTCATCCTCTACATCCCGCTGCTCATCATCGCGATCGTCGGCGTGGTCCAGTCCACCATCGCCGCCAAGAACGGCGAGTACTACCGCTACCCCGCGACCATCCGGCTTCTCTAATTCTCTCCTCGTAGGGAATCCGTTCCCTCCCCTATCGAGCATCGCGAGATGGGGGAGGGCCGGGGTGGGGGCTCCACCCTTCTCCTCCCGCTACTCTTCCTCATATGCATCAAGGGGCATCACCAAGGCGTCGCTCCTTCTTCCAACTGTTCTTTTTCGTGGCGCCCTTCGTCGTCGCCGCCATCGTGATATTGCTCTTGGGTATGGCCGCTCATTTCGCGATTGAGCGTCAGATCAATCGGCGCGAGCTGAACGAGATCGATTGCATCATCCGCAAGATCGCGTCCGGGGTTATCGCACCAGGGAGCAAAGGGGTCGAGCTCCTCGACTGCGCTGGAAGGCCTAACGCACAGTGGTATGCAGGCGAGGTTGGCGGCGAGTACTTCTACATCATGCAGTTCTCCGCCCGTAATCGGGTCCTGACGACGTACCAAGATGGCGAGGACTATTCGGTCTTCGCGATTCACCTCGCCGGCGGTCATA
>JBQLZI010000432.1:0-1068 GCA_052168195.1 Phycisphaerales bacterium | reverse complement strand
GAAGAGTTCATTAATGATAGTGCCGAGATTGGTTCCCATCGAAAAGAGTGCCGGAAACCCGCCTTCGTACGTGGTCCAGTCACGCCGCGTGCCTGAAAGATCAAGTAGACCCCATGGGCTCTGCACATCTGGGTACAGACCGACGAACTCAACGACGTAAGGGTCTGGTAGCGCGAGTACAGCATCACCGGCGCTGGTCTCGCCACCTTCCCCAGGGAGGCCCGAGACCGGCGCAACATCGCTCGTGTTCGGGAACTCCCAGTACCCGCCGAGGCCCTCCCCGTACCGATTCGGATCCCAGTACGCCGCCTTGGTCCACTCGTCGACGCTGGGTATCCAGTACTTCGCGTCGGCCCGCCGCGCGTACTCCATCGTGAACTCGTTCGCATCGATCTGCTCGAATACCGAGGTGTCGTACGCCCCATCCTCAAACGCCCACTTACCGCTCGCTTTCCCGTTGTGCAGCCAGTTGCAGTACCGCGCCGCCATGTACCAACTCATGTTGGCTGGGCGATTGTTGTTGGAGGGAAGCAGGCTGTAGTTGGTCGTGCCGTCGGGCAGCGTGCCGTTTTCGAAAATATACTGGCCGGTGAACCCGTTGTTGTTCCCGCCGCCGCCAACTTCGCCCGGCGTGTAGTGCGGGGCGTACGCCCGCACAAACTCGAGCCACTCGACCGCTCGCACCTCCGTCTTCGCGATCCGGTACTCGTAATCCACTCGTCCGCGCGGCCTCGGAAACGCGCCACTGGTGGGCATGTAATGTGGATTCCCCACGTCCCCAATCGTCGCGAAGTCAAACCCGTAGCTCGGCGGCACGCCGCCCGCTTCTGCCGTCGAGCCCGCCGTCAGCATCCCTGCCGCGACACCCGCCGTTGCCACCCAACCCAACACGCCAGTGCGATCCATCATCCCGCGTTCCTTCCCGGCATCATGCCGATGAACTCACCCTAGTTTGACAGGGGGGGAGGGGGGGCCTGTCGATCCCCCAGTACGAGTGTTTCCCCAGTCTTCACAACGCTTTACACCAAACCATCGGCGCACGAACACCAACCACGCCACACCGGGATG
>JBQLZI010000431.1:0-1081 GCA_052168195.1 Phycisphaerales bacterium | reverse complement strand
GGCGATTCGCCGCCGATGGAACTCTCCGGCGTCGCGCTCGACCTCGACGTGGAGCCGGCGAACAAGGAAGGCGAGGAAGGCGCGTGGTACGCGCTCGCCGTGCAGGCCAACCGCGCGCCGATCTTCACGGTCGCCGTCGACGGCCGGGTGGATATCGACAACCTCGTCGCCGACATCGCTTCGGCGTCGTTCGAGACCACGCTCGACGAGAACAGTTACTCGGCGCTCCCCCCACCGCTGCAGACGCTGCTCCGCAAGTACGACGCGCACGGCAACCTCGCGATCGACGCGAGCGGGCTCATCCCCGTGCGCGATTTCGGCGCTATGGATCTCAACGCGACCATCCGTCTGCAGGACTTCAACGTCGCGACGGGCGAGTACAAGTTCCCGATCCCCTTGGCCGCGATCGACGCGACCATGGTCGACGGCAAGGGCTCGATCACCAACGGGTACGCCGACACCCTCGGCGGCCGCGTGTCGCTCTCGAACACCACGATCGACCTGACCAACGACTTCCGGCCCTTCAGCGCGTCGTGGAAGATCGACAACGTCGACCTGCAGCAACTGCTCCGCGCCCGTCCCACGAACGAGCCGCCCAAAATCGCGGGTATTCTGCACGGCGAGGGCCGCGCCACCGCCAGCGCGCTGGCGCCGCTGGAAACCATGGACGGCTGGGGCACGCTCGCGCTGCGCAAGGGGCGGCTCGTGAACCTCCCCGCGATCACCCGCATCCTCAATGCGCTGAAGGTCTTCGACCGCCTCACCGGCCGCAGCGACCTGAGCGACGAAGCCGACGTGGCTTTCGACCTCACCCCCGAAGGCGTGGTGATCGAGACGATCACCGTCACGACGCAGGTCGCCGCGGTGCGCGGGGCCGAAACGCCCGCGGGCATCATCCGCTACGACGGCTCGATGGACATCCGCGTCAACGCGGGCCCGCTCGAGAAACTCCAGAGCATGCTGGGGAAGGTCGGCGACATCCTCGGCGCCGTCACCGACCGCATCGCGTCGTACCGCATCCACGGCGAGATCGGCAGCCCGAAGGTCTCCCCGCGCGTGCTCGGCGTAGGCGGCCCCCGGT
>JBQLZI010000430.1:0-1086 GCA_052168195.1 Phycisphaerales bacterium | reverse complement strand
CCGGCTCCATGCAGGGGCAGCGGCTCACTTCGCTCAAGAGCGAACTCACCAACTCGCTCGACGGTCTGCTGACCGCGTCGTCGTTCCTCGTCGTGCTCTTCAACAGCGACGCGGTCCCCCTCGGCGGGCGCGTGAAGTGGATCGACGCGAGCGAGCCCGCGAAACGTCGCATCTACGAGATGCTCGGCAAGGTCGTCGCCGGCGGCGGCACGCACCCTTCCGACGCGCTGGAGATCGCGTTCTCCCTCAAACCCAGGCCCGACGCGATCTACTTCATGACCGACGGCCTTTTCGACACCGCCGTCGCCGAGCAGGTGGCCCGCCTCAACCGTCAGGAACGCAATCTGGTTCCTATCCACTGCATCGCGTTCGGCACGCGCGACGCCGAAGCGCTGATGCGTCAGATCGCCCAGGCGTCGGGCGGGAGTTTCACGTACATCGCCGGCCCGTGACCCGTCGCAAGCCGACCACCTCCGTCCTGCGTTCCGCCGCGTTTCTCGCGGCGCTGTGTTCGTTCGCACCGGCGCAGGTTGAACTGCGTGGCGGCGCGTTCATCGATCAGCCCGTCGAGTCCGTGTCCGCGGCCGGTGTTGCGCTCGCACAAACCGAGAGCGCGGCTCCGCGCATGCTCGGCTGGCACCAGGTGAAGCGCGTCGGCGGCGACTTCGCCGACGAGGCCGAGGCGTTCGCCCGGCTGTCCGAAGACCTGTGGCGCGCCTCGTCTCGTCTTGACCGGGGCGACGCGGAACTCGCGGCGCCGATCTTTGAGCGTCTCTGGGCCGCGGCGCTCGACAACGAGACAGATCCGCACACCGTCGCGGGCGTGCGGCTCGAAGGCCCGACCGGGCTGGCGATCGCGAGCGGCGCAGCGCGCGTCCGCATCGCCGAGCAGGCGCTCGCGGAAGCGGTCGAACCCTGGGCCGCAGCCATCGCGCTGCGCGGCGAGGAGATGGCCGAAGCAGGTTCGCTGCTGCTCCCCGATCTGCCCCCGATCTTCGTGCGCTCGGTCGCGGACGAGCGGCTCGCGGCGACGGAGCCCGCGGCTGTCATTCAACGCGATCCCCGGGCGAGCGCGGTGTTCGCGCT
>JBQLZI010000429.1:0-1094 GCA_052168195.1 Phycisphaerales bacterium | reverse complement strand
CTCCTGTGCGACTACACCGACAACCGGCTCATCGGCGACCGCCGGATCCCGGACGAGGAACTCGCGCGCAAGGTCGCGCTCGCCGAGCAGCAGCACGGGCTGATGTGGTCGGCCGTCGTCACCGCGGCCCGCGCGAACGGCTACGACGCGGCCGACGCGCTCGCCGTCGCGTCAATCAACGACGTCATCGACACCCACACGCTGCGCATGCGCGCGTACGCGTACCGCATCCCCTCGCCGGTCGTGGTCATGCTGATCGGCGTCGCGGGCGTCGCCATCGCGCTCACCACGTTCAACCTGGGCGTCTCCGGTCGGCGCGGCGTCGGGCTCTCCGCGCTGCTCGTCGTGATGATCGCCGCGGTGCTGCTGCTCATCCTCGACATCGACTACCCGCGTTCCGGGCTGGTGCGCATCGGCGACGGCCCGCTCCAGGACCTCGTCGAAACGCTCAGGGCTGAGTGACGAACGCGACCGCATCGCGGGGGATCCAGCCCTCCGCGCCCCCCGCCGTCTCGATGCGAAGCCACCCGCGCTGCTCGCGCACGACGCGCACGTCCGCGCCCTCGCCCGCCGCCGTCGCCACGGCGTCGAACGCGTCGCCCGGCCCCGCGCGCAGCGTCGCGCGGTCGGTCACGATCACCCCCAGCGAGCCCGCGCGGGCGTCCGCGAACGACGCGGCGCCCAGCACGCCGCCCGAGAGCGCGCCCGCCAGCAGCAGCGTCGCGGGGATCAGCCACGGCATGTGCGGCCCGAATCGCCCGAGGCGCATCGCCAGCGTCAGCCAGCCAAGCGACCAGCACGCCGCGAACGCCGCCAGCAGCGTGCCCACGCCCGCCGCGTGCGCCGCGTCGAGCGCGAACCGGGACGGCGCGGGCATGATGTCCGGCGGCCACGCCTCGCCAGCGCCCGGACGCACCGCGCGGAACGCCGCGTTCGCCGCCCGGTGCGCCTCGTCGTCGCCCGATTCGAGCGCCATCCGTCCCGCCGCCCGCAGGTGCAGCGCCGCCGAGCCCCGCCGCGCGAGTTGCGCGTCGATCGTGGCGAGGTTCAGCCGCAGCGCCGGCCCGTCGAGCCCGCCGTCGAGCACCGTGCGG
>JBQLZI010000428.1:0-1111 GCA_052168195.1 Phycisphaerales bacterium | reverse complement strand
CCACCCGCGCCGACCGCAGGGCCGCGACTACATCGACCTCATCTGCAAGGATTTCTGCGAACTCCACGGCGACCGGCGCTTCGGCGACGACCCCGCGATCGTGACCGGGCTGGCCCGCATCGGCCCGCACAAGGTCATGGTGGTCGCGCACAACAAGGGCAAGGAAACCAGCGAGAAGATCGCCTGTCACTTCGGCTGTGCGCACCCTGAGGGCTACCGCAAAGCCCTGCTCAAGATGCGCCTCGCCGAGAAGTTCGGCATCCCGATCGTCACCTTCGTCGACACGCCCGGCGCGTACCCGGGCCTCGGCGCCGAGCAGCGCGGCCAGGCCGAGGCCATCGCGTACAACCTCCGCGAGATGGCCCGCCTCAAGACGCCCATCGTTAGCGTCGTCATCGGCGAGGGCGGATCGGGCGGCGCGCTGGGCATCGCCGTCGCGGACCGCGTCGCGATGATGCAGTTCGCGTGGTACTCCGTGATCTCCCCCGAGGGATGCGCGGCGATCCTGTGGAAGGAAGCAAACCCCACCACCAACGCCGCCGCCGCACGCTCGCTGCGGCTGACCGCGAAGGACAACCTCGAACTCGGCGTAGTGGACACGATCATCGCCGAGCCGCTCGGCGGCGCGCACCGCGATCCCGCGGGCGCCGCGAGCAACCTCCAGGCGTGGATCGCCGAGCAACTCGGGCAACTCAAACGCATCAAGCCCGAGCAACTCCCCGCCCGCCGGCTCGCCCGGTTCCGACGCCTGGGCCAAGTGCTCGAGGTTGCCGAGCAGCCCCCCGCCGAAGACCTGCCCGAGGACGCGGCCGGCGACTAAGCCGTAAACGACTTCCCGGCAGCACCTTACAACTCGCTCAGTCGCGACGCGCAGTCCGAGCGGCTCCGGCGCGTGTTCGTTGACCGTTCAGCCGGGATTCCCTACACTCCCCGCCCTTTGCGGGAGGCCCGCCCGGCTTGACCCCGGCGTCAGCGACCCCCTTCTCCCGGGGCGTCGGCCTCACGGTTTTGCTGTCGCGTGGAGCGCGCCCGTTGGCCAAGAAGAAAACCACCAAGAAGAAGCCCCCCGCCAAGAAGCCCTCGGCGAAGAAGTCCGCGGCGACCAAGCAGC
>JBQLZI010000427.1:0-1125 GCA_052168195.1 Phycisphaerales bacterium | reverse complement strand
TGGAGTTGCGCGCGCGCATCCGCGACGCGCAGCCGCCGCGTCCGGTGCCCGCTTCGCCCTTCGTCCTCATCGCCGAGGTCAAACTCGCCTCCCCCAGCGAAGGACGCATCGCCCCGCCGAACACAGATGACGCGGCAAGCGCGGTCGAGCAGGCCTCGACGTATTCCGCCGCCGGCGCCGCGGCGATCAGCGTGCTGACCGAACCGCACTCGTTCGGCGGCTCGCTCGCGCACCTCGCTGCGGTCAGCGCCGCGACCGACACGCCGACGATGCGCAAGGACTTTCTCGTCGAGCCGATCCAATTGCTCGAAGCCCGCGCCTGCGGAGCGTCCGGCGCGCTCCTCATCGCGCGGATGCTCGATGACGACGCCCTCCGCGCAATGCTCGACGAAGCCGCCGAACTCGGGCTCTTCGTGCTGCTCGAGTGTTTCGACGAGCGCGATTGCGAGCGGGCCGCCGCCGCGCTCGCGACCCGGCCGCGGACGCCCGAGGTTCTCGTCGGGATCAACACGCGCGACCTCTCGACGCTCCGCGTGCGCGACGATGCGCTGGAGTCACTCGTGAACGCGCTGCCGACCGATCGTCGCCGCGTCGCGGAATCGGGGATCAGAACCGCGGAAGACGCCCGCCGCGCCGCAACGCTCGGGTACGACCTTGCGCTCGTGGGGACCGCGCTGATGCGGTCCGGAAGCCCAACCGAACTGGCCGCCGCCATGCTCGTCGCGGGGGAACTCGGCGCCGCCGAACGCCCGGAGCGTGCATCATGACCCGCGTGCGCGTCAAAGTCTGCGGCCTGCGCACACCTGAGTCGATCGACGCCGCCGTCGACGCCGGCGCCGACGCGCTGGGCTTCGTCTTCGCCGAGTCCCCCCGGCGCATCACCCCCGACAAGGCCCGAGCGCTGCTCGAGCGCGTTCCGGCATTCGTTCAGCGTGTCGGTGTCTTCCTCCACCCGTCCGCAACTGAACTCGACGAACCGCTCCGCGCGCTGCCTCTCGACTTCGTGCAGACCGACGCTGATGACTTCACTACGGTTGCCGCGAACGTTCCCGGCGACCGCCGGCTCCCCGTTGTCCGTGCCGGGGACCGATTCCCGGAACGGATCGACGCGGCGCTGCGGACCGC
>JBQLZI010000426.1:0-1073 GCA_052168195.1 Phycisphaerales bacterium | reverse complement strand
GCAAAGGATTTATTCCAAGTGTATCTTTTAGATAAGGATACACGAATGCCTATATCCGAAAATCAAGTTGTGATAGACTCTAACCTAATATTGGCAACGGACAAAAGCGGTTTTATCCAGTTCAAGGATACTGGAAAACCTACCTATAGGTTGGAAACGAATGGATACCGAACCATATTTTTATCAAAAAAAGAACAGGTTAGCCCCATTTACCTTGCCCCAGCATATCAAGAACTCAAAGAGGTAGTGGTCACATCCTATATCACCACAGGTATTGATAGAAATCAAGACGGTTCTATTACCCTTTTACAAGAACCATTGGGACCCATTCCCGGGCAGACTTCACCAGATATTTTGCAAAGCATCCAATTGATTCCCGGAGTTGCAGCTTTGGATGAGTCAGCATCGGGAATACAGATACATGGTGGCACCTCGGACCAAAACTTGGTTCTGTTCGACCATATTCGTGTATTCAATACAGGCTATTTGTACGGTATGCTTTCCAGATTTAATCCCTATGCAACCCAAAAAGCAACCATTTTTAAAACCGCAACTAGCGCATCCTATGGCGATAGGGTTTCTGGAATAATCGACATTAGCACGGACGATACGGTATCCTCAAAAATGTCAGGAGGAATTGGAATGGATGGATTGAGCGTTGACGGATATATCAAAATACCTTTATCAAAAAAATCATCCATCTCGCTCTTTGCCAGAAATGCGTATCAAGACATTTTCGAATCCCAGACCTATGAGGCCTATGCCAAGAAAATTTTCGATAATTCCGGGGCTATATCAGATAGTAGTGGGAATCCTCTAAATGTGGTTTCGGACGATAGCTACACCTACGAAACAAGCAATAGTGAGTTTCGGTTCTACGACATTAACGCCAAATATGTCTTTAAACCATCGGAAAAGGACATACTTTCCGTTAGTGCCTTAATGACAAGAAACCGAACCTTGTTCTCGTTCAGCAATCAAGGGGAAACCAAAAGAGATTCATTGGCCACTGGTAACGGAGGTATAAGTATTAACTGGAAACGTCATTCTTCCAATGGCCAGATTGATCAGTT
>JBQLZI010000425.1:0-1170 GCA_052168195.1 Phycisphaerales bacterium | reverse complement strand
GCCGCGACCGGGCCGCCGAGCGCATTGCCGATCGCACCGCCCGGCAGCGCCCACTCCACCGAGTCGTCCAGCACGCTCAGAGCCGGGTCATGTGTTTCCTCAAACGAGTGCGTGTGCACCCACCGCGCGAACGGCCCCCGGGTTTGCTCGTCCATGAACCGCTCGCCCTCGACATAGCCGAAGTGCTTTGCGTCCCACGGGATGCGCAGCGGCCCCTTCTTGAGCCGCATCCGCAGGACGGCCCCGTCGCCGATGTCGCCCGTTCGCTCCCTCACCTCGATGCGTTCCCACGGCGGGGCGAGGCGTTCGAACGCCCCCTCGTTCGCGTGGAATGCGAAGAGCGCCTCCCGCGGCGCGGGCATCGTCGAGCGGACTGAAAGTGTGCGCGTCATCGGTCAAGTCTTCGCTGTGCAGGCGCTTGCGGGTTCACCCGGGCTCAACGGGTCGGTGCGCTCTCTTCGCTCTGTGAATTCGCAAAGTGAAGCAACGTTGACTTTGTAATGTTCAGACGCGCGCGGTGCGCACACACTGCGCACCAACACTTCACCGAAGCCGAACCGTTCGTTCACAATTGTTCGAAGGGGCGCCGAGTACTGTCCAGCCGTTCATGACCGACCGCCCTCATTATTCGGAGAACGGCAGGATGCCTCACCACGTCCGTCGCCTCGGCTTCACGCTGATCGAACTGCTCGTCGTCGTGTCCATCATCGCGCTGCTCATTGGGATCCTTCTCCCCACCATGGGCAATGCCATCGCCCAGGCGCGCATGGTCACCACCGCCGCCAACGCCCGCGCCGCCGCGCAGGGCGCCATCACCACGTCGCTCTCCGAGAACAAGTTCCCCGCGTCGTACTACTACGGCGCCTCGCCCTCCGGCCTGGACTGGGACATCGAAGACCAGCGCGACGGTCTCGGCCTCGACGCCGCCAACGGCTACGTCCACTGGTCCTACCTCTCCTTCGAGAACGGCGTGAACAACGAGGCGTTCAAGGGTCCCGCCGCCCCACGCGGCGGCGCGCCGCGAACCAACCCCGGCCGCGAAGCCGAGAACTGGGAGGAATGGCAGGAGAACGCCGCCGGCCAGAACTCCCAGAACCCCGATTCGCTCACCGACCGCCAGACCCCGCGCATGGCGTTCACCGCCATCGACGCCATCATGCCGCGCAACAA
>JBQLZI010000424.1:0-1170 GCA_052168195.1 Phycisphaerales bacterium | reverse complement strand
GGGTTCCCACCGCGGTCGACGACGCGACCGTCAGCGTCGAGGAGGGCGCGGCGGCGGTCTCCGGCAACGTCATGGCCAATGACGATCAGGGTCCGGACGGCGCGACGCTGACCTCTTTCGACTACACCGACGCCAACGGCCAGACCCAGACGGCGGCGGCCGGCTCGACCGTGACGACCGCGAACGGCTCGCTGACCGTCAACGCCGACGGCTCCTGGAGCTTCACGCCGAACGCCTCGGTCGACAACTCGGCCGGCGCCGTCTCGGACGGGTTTGCCTACACGATCACCGACAGCGACGGCGACGCCTCGACGGCGGAGCAGCCGATCCTGATCACCGACGGCGACGGGCCGACGGCGGTCGATGACGGCCCGGACGCCGGCGACGGCGGGGCGAGCGTTGTCGAGGGGACCAATACGATCACCGGCAACGTCGTCGCCAACGACGACGCGGGCTCCGACGGCCCGGTGACGGTGCAGAGCTTCAGCTACACGGACGAGACCGGGGCGACCCAGACGGCGAGCGCCGGGTCGACGGTCGACACGCAGTACGGCCAGCTCACCGTCAACGCTGACGGCTCCTGGACCTATGTGTCCGACCCAAGCGAGGACCACAGCGGCGGGGACCTCCCGGACAATTTCTCCTACACGATCGCGGATTCCGACGGCGACACGTCGAGCGCGACGCAGTTCATCACCGTCACGGATGGCGTTCCGGTCGCGGTGGACGATCCGCTCGCCTCCGTGCAGGAAGGCGGCGGCCCCGTTACCGGCAACGTCATGGCCAATGACGACCAGGGCCCGGATGGCGCGACGCTGACGAGCTTCGAGTACACGGACGCCAACGGCCAGACGCAGACGGCGGCGGCGGGCTCCTCCGTCACGACGGATCTCGGCCAATTGACGGTGAATTCGGACGGCTCCTGGAGCTTCACGCCGAACGCGGATGTGGATAACTCCGGCGGCAACCCGACCGCCAGTTTCACCTACACCATCACCGATGCGGACGGCGACCCGTCGAGCGCGACCCAGGCGATCGAGATCACCGACGGCGCCGGGCCGGTCGCAGCAGATGACGCGCTTCAGACGGTGGCCGAAGGGACCAATACGATCACGGGCAACGTCGTCGCCAACGACGACGCGGGCTCCGACGGCCCGGTGACGGTGCAGA
>JBQLZI010000423.1:0-1173 GCA_052168195.1 Phycisphaerales bacterium | reverse complement strand
GCACAATCACGCCCAGCACCACGGCCACGAACGCACCAATATCAATCCACACGGGCCAGTCTCGGTTGGTGGCGATCTTCTGCACACCGAGCACCGCAAAGAAGCCGAGCCCCATCGGCACGTAGTAGCCGAACAGCATGACCACCCAGCCAGACCACCCGAGTCGCCGGCTGGACTTGATGATGCGCTGGCCCTCTGGATCCTCCCGTGACGTCGCCGGGCCGCCGAGTTCGAACGGTCGGCCGCGATGGTCGCGCACCCATGCCATCTAGAACATCTTCTCCTGCCCCTCCCCCACCACGACGCCGGTCTCGGGGTTCTCGACGTCGATGCGGTAGTCGCCGCTGAAGCATGCGGTGCAGTAGTCGGGGGCGGGGTGGTTCATGATGCTCAGCATGCCTTCCATGCTGAGGAAGGCCAGCGAGTCCACGCCCAGGAAGGCCCGCATCTGCTCGATGTCGCGGTTGTGGGCGATGAGCTGGTCGCGCGTCGCGAAGTCGACGCCGAAGTAGCACGGGTGGCGGATCGGCGGGCAGGAGATCCGCAGGTGGATCTCCTCCGCCCCGGCCTCGCGGATCTGCTTCATCTTCTCGCGGGTCGTCGTGCCGCGGACGATCGAGTCGTCCACCACGATCACGCGCTTGCCGCGGACGATCTCGCTGACGACATTGAGCTTCAGCCGCACCGCGGCCTTGCGCTCGTCCTGCGTGGGCTTGATGAACGTCCGCCCGACGTAGCGGTTGGGGACGATGCCCTCCTGGTAGGGCAGCCCGCTGACGCGCGAGTAGCCGTTGGCGGCGGACCGACCCGAGTCGGGCATGGGCATCACGAAGTCGGCTTCGGCCGGCGCTTCCTCGGCGAGCTTCTCGCCCATCCGCTCCCGCGAGACCTGCACGCTCTGGCCGAACACGTTGCTCGCGGGGCTCGCGAAGTAGACGTGCTCGAAGACGCACTGGGCGAGGCGCGGCGCCGGCTCGGCGAAGCGGCGGCTGCTGACGCCCTGCTCGCTCAGCGTCACGATCTCGCCGGGCTCGACCTCGCGGATGAACTCGGCGCCCATCACGTCGAGCGCGACCGACTCGCTGGCGACGCAGTCCGAGCCGTCCTCGAGCCGGCCCAGCACGAGCGGGCGCCAGCCGTGCGGGTCGCGGGCGGCCTCGATGCGGTCCTTGA
>JBQLZI010000422.1:0-1187 GCA_052168195.1 Phycisphaerales bacterium | reverse complement strand
TCGGAACGATCAAGTCTGCCCTGAGCCGCGCACTCGTGCGGCTCCGCGAACGGGGGAACGGCGAGGAGATGGCGGCATGAACACCAGGGATTTGTTTGAACTCGCGACGCTCGACGTGCTCGGGCTGCTGGACGACGACGAGCGTCGATCGTTCGAGCAGGCGTTCCGCGCCGCGCCCCCCGCGACCCAGGCCCAGATCCGTCGCGAGCAGTTGCGCGCCGCCCATTCCATGGAGTCGGACCTGCTGCCCGTTGTCGACACGCCCTCGGGGCTCAAGGGCCGCGTCATGTCCTCGGTCCGCGACGCGATCGAGGCCGCACGCTCCGGCGAGTTCGGCGGCCATGTCGCAAGCCGCGTCGGTCCGTTCACGCTCGCGCTCCAGCGCAACGTCTCGCCCCTGTGGCGCGCCGCGGCCATCGGCCTGCTCACCGCGTCCGCGGTCCTGACCGTCGCGCTCGTCCGCCAGACCGATCAGTACGACACCATCCGCGAGACCGTCGCGAGCGACGCCGCCGTCGCCGCCGTCGCCGAGCAGTTCGGCGCCGAGTTCGCCGGCGTGTTCGCCGACGCCACCACCGAGTTCGCCGCCTTCATCCCCGCGAGCGACGAATACGCCTCCGCCTCCGCGCGCATCGTGATCGACGAAGCCGGCGGCAACGCCTACCTCGTCACCGACTCGCTCGCCGAGCGGGCCGACGGCTACCGCGTCGTCGTCGTCGGCGCCGACGGGCAGATCCAGCGCGAACTCACCCGCTTCGAGACCTCGGGCGGGCTCTCGATCAAGAAGTTCGCCGCCCAGGGCCTCGCGAACGCCACCCTCGCCATCCTGCCCGGCAGCGGCCCCATGTCGCTCGACCGCGCCGTGATGCGCACCGCCTGAATAACCACCCCGAGCACTGATCAACTCCGTAGCGCCGGACCACGAACGTCCGGCGTTGTGCGTTTTGCGGGCGAATCCCCGCGCCGCGCGGCTCGAACCTATCGTTTGAGATGACGACCTCGACCGCCGGCGCCGGGCTCCTCGACACCCTCGCAAGCACGGGGAACGTGCGTCCCGGGCCGCGCGACGAACGTTTGGACGCGATCGGCGCGAAGGCCCTTGCCGGCAAGCGGCTCACGCTCGAGGAAGGCCGCGTTCTCTACGACACGCCCGACATCTGGGGCGTGTGCGAACTCGCCGACGCCCT
>JBQLZI010000421.1:0-1136 GCA_052168195.1 Phycisphaerales bacterium | reverse complement strand
CAACCTGCTCTACCAACAAGCCAATACCGAAACCTTTGAGCACCAATTGGAAGAAGGTCGTTTGCGATTGGCTTTGGAACGTATCGGCGAACAAGAAATCGTTTGGCGGAAATGCTCACAACCTACACCCCTCTCATTTCCCATTATCACGGACAGGTTGCGGGAAAAATTGTCCAACGAAAAATTGGCGGACCGTATTCAACGGATGGTAAATAAACTAACCAAATGACCAAGGAACATCCAAACATCTGTCATTCCGTGCCCCGACACGGAATCTTATCAAATAAGGATACTGAAACATTTTTTGAATCACCCTGTGTGGTTATTTTTAATATAAAACAGACTGTTATTTGAGAAATTCAGCGTCAAATAGATTTCTCGACTGCGCTCGAAATGACAATTGAACTAAATTTGCAGCACCCATTACGAATGATCCAAAAAATCAGCATATTAAATCAAGAATTTCAACTCCACCATTTGGGCGGCCTCTTTTGGGAGGAAAAATCGCTCTTGCTGATTAGTGACGTGCATTTGGGGAAGGTGTCCCACTTTAGAAAGTTTGGTGCAGCAGTTCCCAGAAAAGCCATCCACAAAAACTTTCTGCTTCTGGATAAAATAGTTTCCGATTTCGACCCCTTTCAAATCTGTTTTTTGGGCGACCTATTCCATTCATCATTAAACAAGGAATGGGAATTGTTCGAGAACTGGGTCGCTAAAACCCCTGCCGAAATTTTATTGGTAGCGGGCAACCACGACATTATCGCTCCAGAAAAATTCCAACAACTGAATGTTTCCCTGTTTCCAGAATTGATAATCGATTCATTTCTATTGACCCACCATCCCGAGGAGCGCGAAGGGTATTTTACGTTTTGCGGCCATGTGCACCCCTCCATTAAACTCAGGGGTTTTGGTAGGGAACGCATTAAACTTCCCTGCTTTTTCAAGTCCCTCAACCAAATGATCTTGCCCGCTTTTGGCCAGTTTACCGGAACACATGCCCTTGAGCCCAAAGATTCGGATGAAGTCTTTGCCATTGTAGAGGATAGCATAATCAAAGTTTAACCTTACTTCGTCTTTTCGAGATGTGAAGCGATGTGATGATTGAGAAATCTGTTTGAAAACTCAAGGTCAAACTC
>JBQLZI010000420.1:0-1188 GCA_052168195.1 Phycisphaerales bacterium | reverse complement strand
AGCGTCCGTCCGGTTATGACAACGGCGGGACCCGAAGGCCCCGCCGTTTGTGCGGTCTGCGCAGGATGTCGCGGCCGATCAGCGGACCGCGGTCGCCTCGCCGTGGATCTCTACCGGGCTGTACGAGGACGGATCGGCGGCCACGACGAGCGAGATCACGAGATCGAAGTACGAGATCTCGCCGTTGCTGTCGAAGTCGTACCGCTCGGCGTACGCGCCGTCGCCACGGGTAGCGCCGAAGCGCTTGGCGACCTCGCCCACGTCCAGCGCGTCGATCGAGCCGTCGCCGTTGACATCGGGCGACTGGGTGATCGGCGCCGAATCGCCGGTTCCCCCGGAGTCGCCGGCGTACCCGAAGAAGTCAAAGAGGAAGCCGCCGGGCGGGGGCAGGCGCACGAGGCCCGGGCGCCGCGTGCCGGGGGGCGGCTGCACGATCGTGCCGTCGGACACGAAGCGCACGTCGTCGAGGAACCAGCCCTGGAACTGCGATATGACGCCCACGCCGATGATGTCGTCGGCCGTCAGCGTGAAGCGGATCCGGAAGCGCCGGCCGATCTCCTGCGACACGTCGTGGCGACGCGGCGTCCAGGTGTAGAGATTGCCGGGGTTGCCCGAGCGGAGCGTGCGGATGAGCGTGGGGTTGGACGTGTCGGGTTCGACGACGTCGACGCTGACGAACGTGCCGGGGTTGTTGGACTCGATCTCGAGGAGTTCCCAATAGGTGAGGTAGACGTTGCGCGCGTCGGAGTTTTCGAGGTCGATGACGGGGCTGAAAAGGATGTGCTCGGTGTCGGGGGTGTAGGTGCCGTTGAGGTCGGTGCCGAAGACGTTGGCGCCGCTGCGCGGGCTGTTGAAGCCGCGGGTGCGGGGAGGGGTCTCGAAGGTGAACTCGTCGAGCCCGCCGCTGAAGTTGGGGATCTGGATGTTGACCGTCTGGATGGTCGGGCTGCCGCGTTCCCATTCGCCGTTGGCGACGAACCAGCCGAAGTCCGACTCGAAGTTGTCGGAGAAGACCGTGGTGCCGTCGGACTGCACGGTGTTGGCGGTCACGCCGAAGGAATAGCGGTCGATGCCGTTGCGGATGAAGACGGCGTAGGTCGCGGAGTTGGCGGTGGTGTTGCCCATGTCCGTCGCGGAGGTGATGTTGCCGACCGCGACGACGGTCACGCCCTCGGCCGGGTTGTCGCC
>JBQLZI010000419.1:0-1194 GCA_052168195.1 Phycisphaerales bacterium | reverse complement strand
AGATGCCCGGCGTCTTCCTCGTCCGCGACGGCGTCGTCGTCCGCGCCTTCCGGCACGCCTCCGCCGCCGACCGGCCCGACTACTGCGCCCTCGCCGAAGCGTGAGCCGGTTCTCGGCTACCCTCCTTGCCCATGCTCGACCCCGCCCACGATCTCCACGACGCCGTCATCGTCGGCGCCGGACTCGCCGGACTCTGCTGCGCCCTCGAACTCCAGCGCGCCGGCAAGTCCGTGGTCCTCCTCGAAGCGGCAGACGCGCCGGGCGGCCGCGTGCGCACCGACACGGTCGATGGCTTCCTCCTCGACCGCGGCTTCCAGGTGCTCCTCACCGCCTACCCCGAAGCCCGCCGCTTCCTCGACCTCGCGGCCCTCGACCTCAAAGCGTTCTACCCCGGCGCACTCGTCCGCGCCGACGGCAAACTCCGCCGCCTCGCCGACCCCCTCCGCAAACCCTCCGACCTCGTCGAGTCCATCTTCTCGCCCGTCGCCACGCTCGGCGACAAGGTCAAACTCGCCGAACTCATCCTCAAGCTCAAAGCCGGCCCCGTCGAACGCGTCTTCGACGAGCCCGAAGTCGAAACCATCCACCTCCTCCGCGACCTCGATTTCTCGGAGAAGGTCATCGAGCGCTTCTTCCAGCCCTTCTTCGGCGGGGTCTTCCACGACCGCAACCTCCACAAGTCCAGCAGGATGTTCCGCTTCGTCCTCCGCATGTTCGCCGAAGGCGACGCCGCCGTGCCCGCGAAGGGCATGCAGCAGATCCCCGAACAACTCGCCTCGCGCCTCGCGCCCAAAACGGTGCGCACCAACGCGCGCGCCGCCCGCATCGACGCCGGCGCGGTCACGCTCGAGTCCGGCGACATCGTGCGCGGCCGCCAGATCGTCGTCGCGGTCGAAGGCCCCGAGGCATGCCGACTCCTCGGCGACGCGCTCCCGCCCGTCGAGATGAACGCCGTCTCCTGCCTCTACTTCGCCGCTGACAACGCGCCCATCGACGAGCCCGCCCTCGTGCTCAACGGCGAAGGGGTAAACGCCGGACCCGTCAACAATTTCTGCGTGCCCTCGCTCGTCTCTTCCGACTACGCGCCCGCCGGCTCGCACCTCCTGAGCGCTTCCGTCATCGGCGACCCGTCCGAAGACAACGACACCCTCCGCGACGCCGTCGTCGATCACCTCGCGTCCTGGTTCGGCGATG
>JBQLZI010000418.1:0-1196 GCA_052168195.1 Phycisphaerales bacterium | reverse complement strand
CGGCGCACAGTGTGTGCACAGGGCGAACGCCGTTCTCGAAAGGGAGCGGCGTTCGTTTAATCGTGGTCGCAGTGCTCGCCCTGGGAATCGCGTGCGAAGCGGTCGCGGAGGCGGGCGCCGACGCCGACGAGGAGGAGCGCGCTGACGGCAGCGCCGCCGAGGATGGCGAGGGGCGAGTGGGCGTGCTCGTGCATGCGCTGGGCGACCTCGCGGATGGGCGCGGCGGGGAGGAACTCGTTCATGAGCCAGCCGGCGAGCAGCGAGCACGCGGCGATGACGACGATGTAGACGGTCAGGGCGCGGGCGCCGAGGTCTTTGAGCACCCAGGCCATGGTGGCGATGTTGCTCGCGGGCCCGGCGAGCAGGAAGACGAGCCCGGCGCCGGGGGAGAGCCCCTGCGCGATGAGTGCGGCGGCGATGGGCGTCGACGACGTGGCGCAGACGTAGACGGGCAGCCCGGCGAGGAGCATGAGCGCGAGCGACCACGGGGAATCGGCGAAACGTTCGAGCCATTCGGGCGGGATGAGGACGGCGATGGCCGCGGAGAGGGCGAGCCCGACGACGAGCCAGACCGCGAGGTCTTTGGGGAGGTCGACCCAGCCGTAGACGGCGGCGGAGCGCAGGCGCGCGGCGAGGGAGGGCTTCGCGGTCTCGTCCTGGCCAGCGCGTTCGGTGGCGCAGCACGCTTTCTCGACGGGCTCGGGGACATGGGCTGCCTGGCAGCAGGACTTCGCGGTGGTCGGCTCGCTCGCGACGGGGAGCGAGACGCCGCGCGAGGATGGTTCGTCGTCGCCTGAGGCGAAGAGGTGCACGAGCACGCCGGTGACGATGGCGGTGACGATCGCGGCGAGGGGGCGGACGATCGCCATGACGGGGCCGAGCAGCGCGTAGGTGATGGAGATGGAGTCAACGCCGGTCTCGGGCGTGGCGACGGCGAAAGAGGCCGTGGCGCCTTTCGATGCGCCGGCGCGTTTCAGGCCCGCGGCGGCGGGGATGACGGAACAGGAGCAGAGCGGCAGGGGCGCGCCGATGACCGCGCCTTTGAAGATGGCGAGGAAGGATCCCGCGGCGCCGGCGCCGGAGAGGTGGCGGCGGATGAGGGACATGGGAACGAAGGCGTGGACGAGCCCGGCGAGGAAGAAGCCGAGCACGAGGAACCATCCGGATTCGACGGTGATGGACCACAGCGCGGCGAG
>JBQLZI010000417.1:0-1204 GCA_052168195.1 Phycisphaerales bacterium | reverse complement strand
AGGTCGTACACCGTGCGCGTCTGCTCGCCCACAAGCGGGCGCGAGTTGAGCAGGGCGGTTGCGCCGTCTTTCGCGACGGAGATCGAGTGCGCGCCGGGCGCGACGGTCAGTTTCACCGGCGCGCCGTCGTCGGGGTAGAGCGGGACGCGGTAGACGTGGGTTTGCGTCGGGTCGTCCGACGCGGTGACGTACGCGGCGCCGCGCCCGCCGAACGCGTCTTCGTCGACGTGCGCGAGCGCACGGAACCCGAGCGAGGGCTCGACCACGGTGTGGCTGACCCGGCCCGCGCGGTCGCGGAGTTCGAGCGCCCAGCCAGCGGGGCGTTCGACGGCCCACAGGAACCCGCTGCCGTCGGAGAGCCATTTCGGCGTCGAGTCATCAAGGTTCAGCCACGCGCGATCGCGCTCGGTGAGGAGTTCGGTGGTGTACCCGTTCGCGGGGTCGACGCTGAGGTACTTCTGTTCGTTCTGCGCGCGGTTCTGCACGAGGATGGTCAGCGGCGAGCCCTTCTGCCACTCGACCTTCGCGAGGTAGGGGTACGCCTCGCGGTCCCAGCGGACCTCTGTGGGCGCGCCGACCGGCCGGGCGCCGTCGAGGGGCTGCACGAACAGGCGGACGTCGGCGTTCTTCGTGCCGGCGCGGGGGTAGGGCCAGGTGGTCGCGGGCTTCGCGGGGTTGCCCGGATCGGCGATGGTGAACTGCTCCAGCCCTTCTACGTCGGTTCGCTGGTAGGCGATGGCGGAGTTGTCGGGCGCGAACCAGTAGCCGTGGCGTCGACCCATCTCCTCCTGCGCGACGAACTCCGCTTCGCCGAACGACACGGTCTCGGCTTCACGAGAGCGATCGGTGACGCGGAACTGCTCGTTCGCGGCGGTGTCGATGAGGTACAGGTCGCCGTCGCGCACCGCGCCGACGATCGAGGCGTCGCGGGTCATCCGCGCGTCGAGCGGCGAGCCGCCTTCGCTCGGCAGTTCGCGGCGTTCCCCGGTGATGCGATCGACGAGGAACAGCCGACCCGAGAGCGGGACGAGGATGGTCCTGCCGTCTTCGGCGAGGGAGTACGACACGATGCCGCGCGCGGAGAGCCGCATGCGTTCGCGGCGCGCGAGTTCTTCCTTGGTGAGTTGTTCCTCGCCGTCGCCGAGGATCTGCTCGGCGGTCAGGAGCGTGCGTTCGCGGCCGCTTGCGTCGACCGCAAAGAGGT
>JBQLZI010000416.1:0-1156 GCA_052168195.1 Phycisphaerales bacterium | reverse complement strand
CGTGCGGCACGAAGCTGCAGGCGACGCCCGCGTGCGTCTCAATCTCCGGCGCGTGACGGTGGGTCAGCACGCCGTAGGGCTTCAGGGAGACCTCGCAGAACTGGTTGCCCCCGGTCGCCTTGCGGCCCGCGCCGCTGATGCCGCTGACGGCGTTGATGATCGGGACCGAGCCCGCATCGACCAGGCCCGCGCGCACGAGCGGGGCCAGCGGCAGCGTCGCGGCCGTCGGATAGCAACCCGGCACCGCGATCAGCGCGGGCTCGCCGGCTGATGCGATGAGCTCACGGTTGAACTCCGGCAGTCCGTAAACGGCCTCGGCCAGGAGACTCGGCGCGGGGTGCTCGAAACCGTAATGGACGGGGTACGCGGCCGCGCTCGGCAGCCTGAACGCGGCGGAGAGGTCAAAGACATGGACGCCCGCGTCGAGCAGCGCCGGCGCGAGTTGCGCGCTCGCTTCGTGCGGTGTGGCGAGTAAGGCGATCGATGCACCGGATGCGAGAATCGCCTCGGCCGTGGCGGGCTGGACGACATCATCGACCAGCCCACGGAACGCAGGGCAGCGGTCGGCGTAGCTCGTCTCCGGCCCTTCACCCGAGCCGAACACGCCCGCGAGCGTCAGGCAAGGGTGATCCAGCACGAACCGCACCAGTTCCTGACCGGTGTAGCCCGCTGCGCCGACAACGGCGGCGCGGTGCTGACCCGCTTGGTGATCAGGGGCGGGCATCAGAGGGTCCGCCCCTCTGCGGGACCGTTGCCGGCGAGCTGGATGAGTTCGTTCGCGAGCGTGCGCACGCGGGCGGCGTCGTCGACCGCAACGAAGATCGTGTCGTCACCGCCCACGGTGCCGATGACGCCCGCGGGCGGGAAGCGATCAAGCTCGAGCGCGACGACCTGGGCGTGGCCCGGATCGGTCTTGATGACGACCTGGCCGACGCCGCACCGGACCGTGCGCACATACCGGCGCACAACCCGACGAACGGCCTCGCTGGCGATCGTGGCGGCACTGGTTGGCTCAGCGACCGCTTCGACCTGCACGCCGCCGGGAAGCACGTACCCGGCCGGGCCCTTGAGCACACCGAGTTCGCGGAGATCACGCGAGAGGGTGGCCTGGGTGACCTCGATCCCGGAGCGGGCGAGCTCGGCGGCGAGGGCATCC
>JBQLZI010000415.1:0-1209 GCA_052168195.1 Phycisphaerales bacterium | reverse complement strand
GAGACAATGCGCGGCCCGCGCAGATGGATGGCGCGGCGGGCGAGGGCGACCGGTCGTCGCAGGGGCGTTCGAACTCCGGGACGGCGCGCGCGCTCGACAAGGTGCGCGAACTGGCGCAGCGGGGCTCGTCGGCGCAGCAGTCGCGTGAGGAGGCGGAGCGTCTGCGCGAGCGCGCCGAGCGGATGCTGCAGGAGATGTCGCCCGAGGAGCGCGAGGAGATGCGCCGTCTGGCGGAGCAGATCGCGCGGGAGCGCGGCGGGCCGCTGGAGGATCTTTCGGAGGCGCCCTCGGAGATCGTGGACGCGCGGCGTCCGGGCGAGGGCGCGGAGGACGACGGGCGGGTCATCGCGGAGTGGCTGTCGGAGGGTCGGACGGGGGCGGACGATGCGCGGGGGACGGTCGATGCGCGTCGCCGCCTGGCGGAGGCGGCGCAGGGCGCGCAGCGCGCGATCGAGGAGCAGCAGACGCCCGCGCGGTACGCGGACCTGATCCGGCGGTACTTCAAGCGGCTGCCTGACGCGGTGGAGCGTGCGGCGCCGGCGCAAGACGCGCAGGACGTGACGCCGCCGGCGAAGGGCGACGGATGACGCTGCGTTTCGATGAGCCCGCGTGGCTGCTGCTGGCGCTGCTGGCGATCCCGCTCGGGCTGATCGCGCTGCGGTGGATGGCGGCGATGGCGCGGGCGCGGCGGTGGTCGGCGGTGATCCTGCGGGCGGCGCTGCTCACGCTCGCGGCGGCGATCCTCGCGGGCGCGGCGGCGGTGCGCACGACGGACCGGTTGGCGGTGATCGCGGTGGTCGACGTGTCCGATTCGGTGCGCGATCTGGCGATGTTGGACCGTCCCGGCGCGTACGCGCAGACGGTCCGGGAGTGGCTTGACCGTGCGCGGGCGACGCGCGAGCCGGACGACCTGTTCGGCGTGGTCGTGTTCGACGGGCGGCGGGCGGCGCTGCTCTCGCCCGCGGCGCGGGAGACGGGCGACTTGGATTTCTCGGTGGCGATGCGCGAGGGGACGGACATCGAGGGCGCGCTGCGGTTCGCGAGCGCGCTGTTCCCGCCCGGGGCGTCGCGTCGGCTTCTGCTGATCTCGGACGGGGTGGAGAACTCGGGCGATGCGCTGGCGGCGGCGCGGGATCTTGCTTCGGGCGCGAACGCGCCGCGGACGCCGGTCGACGTGCGGCCTGAGAAGACCCGCACGTCGCCCACCGG
>JBQLZI010000414.1:0-1216 GCA_052168195.1 Phycisphaerales bacterium | reverse complement strand
ATGGGCAGCACCACGCGCGACTATTACGAGATCCTCTCCGTCGAGCGCACGGCGAACGGCGACGAGATCAAGCGCGCGTACCGCCGCCTCGCGATGAAGTACCACCCGGATCGCAACCCGGGCGACAAGGAAGCCGAGACGAAGTTCAAGGAGTGCGCCGAGGCCTACGAGGTGCTCTCCGACGAGCAGAAGCGCCAGGTCTACGACAAGTACGGCCACGAGGGGCTCCGCGGCCGCGCGGGCGGGCCGGGCGCGGCGCACGACTTCTCGCGCATGAACGTCGAGGACATCTTCTCGATGTTCAACGACATCTTCGACGGCTTCGGCGGCCAGCGCGGGCACCCCGGCGCCCGCGCGCGGCGCGGCGTCCCGCGCGGGTACGACCTCGAGACCGAGATCACGCTCACCCTCAAGGACGTGCTCGAAGGCACATCCCGCGAGGTCGAGTTCACGCGCCTCGACGTCTGCAAGGAATGCACGGGCTCCGGCGCCGAGAAGGGCAGCGAGCCGATCGAGTGCAAGACCTGCGGCGGGCAGGGCCAGGTCATCCAGACCGGGCTGGGCGGCATGTTCCGCATGCAGACGGTGTGCCCCGCGTGCCGCGGTCGCGGCCGCATCGTTGTCGACTCGTGCACCTCGTGCAAAGGCAAGGGCCGCGTGCGCACGAAGCGGCATTTGTCCGTGAAGATCCCCAAGGGCATCCACGACGGGCAGGCGGTGCGCGTCAGCGGCGAGGGCGAGCCGCCCCCGCAGGAGATGTCGCCCGAGGGCGCCGGCCAGCGCGGCGATTTGCACGTCGTCGTGCGCATCGAGACCGACGAACTCTTCGAGCGCGACGGCGACAACCTGATCGTGGAGATGCCCATCACGTACACGCAGGCGGCGCTGGGCTCGCAGGTCAAGGCGCCCTCGCTCGACGCCGAGCACACCGTGAGCATCCCGAAGGGAACCCAGCACGGCTCGGTGTTCACGGTGCAGGGCGCCGGGCTGCCGAACCTGCGCACGGGCAAGCGGGGGAACCTCGTGGTGATCACCGACTTGCTCGTGCCCAAGAAACTCACCGACACCCAGGAGCGGCTGCTGCGCGAACTCGCCGAGGCGGAGGACGCGCCCGTCGCGCCCCGCAAGTCAGGCGTGTGGTCGCGCCTCCGCGACGCGATCGGCGGCTGACGCGAGGGGGGAGAGAGCCATGGCGTTCGGACGCAAACGCGAGAAC
>JBQLZI010000413.1:0-1229 GCA_052168195.1 Phycisphaerales bacterium | reverse complement strand
GGGGATGGCCCCCCTCATCCCAGCCAAACCCCGCGCCCAGCAGGCGCCCCACCAGAACCCCGCCCACCGACCCATCGACGGCAGCGACACGAACTGACCGACCCACCCCCCGGAACCCCCGGAATCCCGGAGCCACGCCATGGCCGAAGCCAACCGCGCCAACGAAACGCCCGCCGAAGTCCGCGAGCAATGCGAGAAGTTCCGCGCCGCGTTCACCAACCTTTCCGGCGAAATCGGCAAGGTCATCGTCGGCCACCGCGACATCGTCGACGGCGTGCTGACCGTGCTCTTCACCGGGGGCAACGTGCTGCTCGAGGGCGTGCCCGGCCTAGGCAAGACCCTGCTCGTGCGCACGCTCGCCGAGGCGCTGCACCTGCCCTTCGCGCGCATTCAGTTCACGCCCGACCTCATGCCCGCCGACATCCTCGGCGCCAACATCGTCAGCGAAGACCCCGCCAGCGGCAAGCGGACCTTCGAGTTTCAGAAGGGTCCGATCTTCGCGCAGATCGTCCTCGCCGACGAGATCAACCGCGCCACGCCCAAGACCCAGTCCGCGCTGCTCGAAGCCATGCAGGAAAAGTCCGTCACCGTCGGCGGCATCCGCCACCAACTCAACGAGCCGTTCCTCGTGCTCGCGACGCAGAACCCCATCGAGCAGGAAGGCACCTACCCCCTGCCCGAGGCGCAACTCGACCGCTTCACCTTCAAGCTCGAAGTCGGCTACGGCTCGCTCGACGACCTGATGACCGTGCTCGACCGCACGACGGGCGCCAAGACGCCCGCCGTCTCGCCCCAGATCGACGGCCCGGGCATCCTCGCGATGCAGCAACTCGTGCGCAACGTGATCGTCGCCCCGCACGTCAAGCAGTTCGCCGCCCGCCTCGCGATGGCCACCCACCCCGGCGGCCAGTTCGCCACCAAGAGCGTGAACCAATATGTGCGCTGCGGTTCCTCGCCACGCGGCGCCCAGGCGCTCATCCTCGCCTCGAAGGTGCACGCGCTGCGCGACGCGCGGTTCCACGTCGCGTATTCCGACATCAAGGCGGTCGCGCTGCCCGCGCTGCGCCACCGCGTGATCCTGAACTTCGAGGCCGAAGCCGACCGCGTCTCGCACGATGCACTGGTGAAGGACATCCTCGAACGCACGCCGACCGAGCCGGTGGCCGTCGGCGCCTGACCATGCTCAAGACCCCTTCCCCATCCCGTCCCCGCTCGATCGACGAACTGCT
>JBQLZI010000412.1:0-1245 GCA_052168195.1 Phycisphaerales bacterium | reverse complement strand
CGAAGAAGTGGGCCGGCAAACGCGTCGTCGGCGACGCCCGCGTGCCCTGCGGCGTCTGCGATCGCTGCACGCGTGGCCTCTCCGCGCACTGCAGCGACGCGAAGATCCTGGGCGAGACGCTCGACGGCTGCTTCGCCGACGCGTTCACGTTGCCGCTGTCGAACCTCGTCGAACTTCCCAAGTCGATCGACGACGACGCCGGCGTGCTCGCGCAGCCTCTGGCCGACGCGATCCACACCGCGTCGCAGGTCCGCGTGGAGGGACGCCCGTACATCACCGTGCTCGGCGACGGGCGCATGGGCCTGCTGTGTGCGCAGGTGATGTCGCGGCTCAACGCCAGCGTGCGCGTCGTGGGCGAGCGCGAGCGCAACCTTGCGCTCTGCGAGCGGTGGGGCGTCAAGCACCGCCCGCTGGAAGAGGTCGGCCGCCGCGCCGATCAGGATGTAGTCGTCGAGAGCACGGGCACGGCCAAGGGGTTCGCCGATGCGCTGCGCATGGTCCGCCCGCGGGGCGTCGTGCTGCTCAAAGGCCGCGACGACGCGAGCGAATCAGTCGATCTGCGCGCGATCGTTGACGGCGAGATCGAGGTCATCGGCAGCCGCGGCGGGCGCGTCGCGGAGGCGGTCGAACGGCTGAAGAAGGGCGACGTCGACTGCGCGTCGCTCATCACGCGACGCATGAAACTCGACGACGCCGAGCAGGCGATTCGCCTCGCGCGCGATCCCGAGCAGATCCAAGTCGTGATGGACGTGTGATCACTCGTCCGTCGTGATCGGCAGGGTTTCGGGGACCTGCGGGATCGGCGTGTCGGCGTCGGCGGGGCTGAACGAGACGAAGCCCGCGTAGATCGCGCCCCCCATGACGAGCGCGAGCGCGATGCGGTACCACCCGAACGCGCCCAGCCCGTGCTTGTTGAGGAAGCCGACGAGGAACTTCACCGCGACCGCCGCCGCGACGGTCGCGACGAGCACGCCCACGACGACCGGCGCCCAGCCGAGTTGCTCGATCATCATCTGCCCGCCGGTGTCGCGGGCCTCTTTCCAGTCCTTCGCGAGCGAGTAGACGCACGCGCCGCCCAGCGTGGGCAGCCCGAGCAGAAAGGAGAACTCCGCGGCCTGCTTGGGGTGCAGCCCCAGCACCGTGCCGCCGGCGATGGTCATCATCGAGCGCGAGGTTCCGGGCCACATCGCGACCACCTGGAAGCACCCGATTCCCAGCGCGTGCTTCCACGTCATGGTCTCGATG
>JBQLZI010000411.1:0-1252 GCA_052168195.1 Phycisphaerales bacterium | reverse complement strand
GAAGATCGTCGGTTACGACGACATCAAGGAAGGCGACATCCTCGAGTGCTACAAGCAGGTCGAGGTGAAGCGGACGCTCTAAGCGGGCGACGAAGCGACGGAGCGACAGGGCGACGAAGGGCTCCGCGGCTCGTGCAAGCACCCCCTTCGTCGCTTCATCACCGCGTGCCTGCGTCGCTTGCTATTCATGGTCATCGGCGTCCTCCAGTTCGAGCTGCTCATCCCCGGGGCCGAGTCCCTCAAGGACAAGCGGTCCGTGGTGCGCAGCGTGCGCGACAAGCTCAGCCGTGAGCTGCGCATCAGCATCGCCGAGGTCGCCGGGCACGACAACCCGTCGCTGGCCATGATGGGCGCTGCGGTAGTGGCCACAGACGGGCCGCGGGCCCACGAGCTGCTCGACCGGGCGTGGAACCGGCTGTCCGAGCTGCGCGATGGGCAGATCGGCAACGTGCGGCGGGAGATCATCGTGCCCAGCCGAGAAGACCTGGCCGAGCCCGTGACCGGGCCCGACGAGGCGGAGATGGCCGCGGAGATGCTCGAGCACTTTTCTCATGGCCCAGACATTGGCGAAGGCGCCAGCAAGGACGATCGGCCATGAACCCCAGGCACGAACGCCTGACCAGCTCGATCGAGAAGGGCGTGCAGCAGGTGCTCGCACGCGGCCTGCAGGACCCGCGCGTGCGCGGCCTGATCACCGTCACGAAGGTCGAGATCACCCCCGACAGCAAGCAGGCGACCATCGGCATCAGCGTGCTGCCCGCCGAGCACCAGAGGCTCACCGTGCACGGCCTGCAGAGCGCGGCGCGGCACATCCGGCGCGAGGTGGCCGAGCTGATCCGCACGCGGACGATGCCCGAGTTCCGATTCCTCGAGGACGACAGCCTGAAGAAGCAGGCCGAGGTGCTGGGCGAGCTGGCCAGGGTGCGCGAGGAGCTGGATCAGAAGGACGCCGAGGCTGGGGCTAGCGCCGACCAGAGCGCCGACCAGAGCGCCAACCAGAGCGAAGGCGATACGCCATGAACCACCCCGCCGCCCAGACGCAGCGGGCGCTGGACGCGTGGCTGGAGGGCGTGCCGGCGGCCCCCGCGCCCGATCCGGCGACGCTGCTGCCCGGGGCGTGCGACGGCCCGACGGCCGAGCTTGTCTTCGCGATGCTGGTGTGGGAGGCGGGCGTGCCGGCGGCGGTGAGCGCAGCGCGGCGGCTGCGCGACCAGTTCGTTGATATCAATGAGATGCGCGTGGCGTTGCCCGG
>JBQLZI010000410.1:0-1263 GCA_052168195.1 Phycisphaerales bacterium | reverse complement strand
CGCGGCGCCACCGAGGCCCGCCAACTCCTGTTCGGCGAGTCGCTCCGCCGCCTCCAGGACCTCGAACAGGACTATCCCGAACAGGCAGCGCTCCAACTCGACCTGAGTCTGGTGCGCGAGCGTCTCGGCGACGCCCTCGGCGGCATCCGCTCCGGCAGCGGCGCCGACCGCGACGCCGCGCTCGAGCAGTACCAGGCCTCGCTGCGCACCCGGGAGACGCTGCTCGCGGAAGATCCGAACAACCGGGAACTCACCGCCGCAGCCGCCGCGTCGCTCATCAAGATCGGCGACATGCTTCGCGAGAAGGGATCGACCGAGGCCGCGCTCTCCAACTACCAGCGCGCCGAGAGTCTCATCCTCGCGATCCCCGCGAGCGAGCGCACGAACGACACCTCGCGCCGCCTGCTCTCCGCGTCGCTCTCCGCCGGCCAGACGCTCGACCGCATGCAGCGCAGCGCGAACGCGATGTCCTCGTACCAAGCGGCTCTTCTCGCCGCCGATGAAGCGCTGCTCTCCCAGCCCAACGACGAAACTTCGAAGCGCGACAAGACCGTCGCGCTGCTCGCGCTCGGCGATCTCGCGCGGCGCCAAGGCGACCTCAACGAGAGCGAACGCCGCTTCCGCGCCGCCATCGACCTGCGCCGCTCGCTCGTCGCCGCCGCTCCCGAGGGATCGCGCCAGAAGCGCGACCTCGCCATCGCGCTGTACTCGCTCGCAACGACCCAACTGGCAGAGCAGGACACGCAGGGCGCCATCGCGTCGCTGACCGAGGCCAACGACCTCGTCGACCGTCTTCTTCGCGATGACCCGAACGACGCCCGCCTCCGCCGCGACGCCGCGCTGTACCGAGGCAAACTCGCCGAGGTGGCCTTCGCCGCCGGCAACGCCGACGAGGCGATCCGCCTTCAACGCGAGACCGTGGACGAGAGCCGGCGCCTCGCCTCCGAATCTCCGGAGAGCGCGACGCAGCAGCGGTTCGTCTCGGTGCAACTCAACCGGCTGGGCGTGATGCTCCTCGAGCGCGAACGCTACGAGGAAGCCCTCGACGCGCTGGGCGACTCCGAGGCCATCGCGGTGTCGCTCCGCGATCGTGATTCCTCGAACGCCATTCTCCACCGCGATCTGGCCTACACCCTCTCGCTGCTGGCCCGCGTCTCGCTCGCCCAGGCCGAGGCCGCCGACAGCGAGGAAACCCGCCGCCTGGCCCTCGACAACGCCCGCCGCTACTCGGGACGCAGTCTCGACATCGTCGACGAGATCGAG
>JBQLZI010000409.1:0-1213 GCA_052168195.1 Phycisphaerales bacterium | reverse complement strand
AGGACTCACCTTACCTTACCGGGCGAAAGCGCGGCGACTGGTGGAAGTGGAAAGTCGATCCGCTGACGACCGATGCGGTGATGATCTACGCGCAGCGCGGACTCGGTCGGCGCGCGAACCTGTACACCGATTTCACCTTCGCGGTCTGGGATGGCGACAACCTGGTGCCCTTCACCAAAGCCTATTCCGGCCTGACCGATAAGGAATTCAACGAGATCACCGCCTGGGTGCGCAAGCATACCCTCGAACGCTTCGGCCCGGTGCGCAGTGTGCAGCCGCACCACGTGTTTGAAATTGCCTTCGAAGGCATTCAGGAATCCAAGCGGCACAAGTCCGGCGTAGCGCTGCGCTTCCCGCGCATCAGTCGCTGGCGAAAGGACAAACCCAAAGAAGAAGCGAATACCCTGGAAGATTTAATGCGGATATTGCGGGCGTATAGTTAAGCCCTTTTTGCGAAATATCGCCTTAAGTCAATTCGTTAGCATCGAAATGTAACACAGAATGAAAAGGTGGTTTTCCATTCCATTTTTCCTCGTTCTACTTGGCTGTAGTAAAGAAATAAACGAATCTCCACCAGATACGCTCACTCAAAAATTATATCAATGCATTAATGGTCAGGCTTTTGAAAATGGTTGGTTAATTAGCGCAGGCTCTGAGCTATCTACCATAGACTTTATGATTATTCAACCGTTCAATAGCGATTCACTCCAAATCCAATACCATCAATTCTTGTTCGCAAATGAAAATTTCATCAACACTACCGGCGTTTTTTCAGAACGTTGTGATATAATCAATGACATTACTGTAATAAAGCACCAAGTAGCATTTACCAAATCTCTTTGTACTACTTATAAACCGAAAGATGAGTTTGCCAATCATTTGAAAGAAGTAAAGCAAAAAGAAGTTGAACCTTGTAAAGCCTTCGATCCGTTTGTAATCAGCTTAGTTGAGATAAAAAACGGAAAACCAATGACAACTAGCATGTGTTTAGGACAAAAGCATCCTCTAGAAGGTGTCTACAACAATCTTAAGAAAAGAAGTTGCCTACACTTTTCAACAGTTAAATAAAACAAATAACAAATTAACGCACACCAGTAGCCAGTTGACACACACTGGTAACCAATTTACTCACTCAAGTTGTCAGGTAACACACTCGCACAGCTAATTCCCTCATACATGTAGCCAATTGACACACTCGGGTTATCAATTTACT
>JBQLZI010000408.1:0-1280 GCA_052168195.1 Phycisphaerales bacterium | reverse complement strand
GGCGGACGCCTCGCGCCCGGCGTCACGCGCGAGCACGCCGTCGGCGAAGACGGCTTTGCGGAGCGCGCCGAGCAGTTCACCCTCGTCGTTCCTGGCGAGGGTGAAGTCCGCGCGGCCGCGCCACGACACGTCGCGCGGAAGGGGCTCTCCGGTCGTGTCGAGCGGCGCGTCGGCGAGTTCATCGCGGAGTGCGCGGAGCGTGCCGGGGCCGGAGAATGACGCCGTGCCGGCGGCGAGATTCGCTTCGAAGCGTCCCGCGAGGGCTTCGGCGCGGTCGACCGCGCGTATGGTCACACCGCGCGGGCCGACGCCCGCGATGGTGAAGGCGCCCGAAGTCAGGCCGTACTCGAAGGAGACGCCCGACGCCTCGGCGCCGGCCTGATTGTCACGCACACGGACGAGTCCCTGCGTGGGGGAGGAGAGCCGGGCGAAGACCTGATCGTTCGCGAGTTCGCCGGGCCGCTCGTCGAGGGGCTGGATCTCGAGCGGGCCGCTCCAGCGGAGCGTGACGGACTCGCCGCCCGCGCCGAGCAGGTCGCCCTGGGTCGCGGCGGCGGGGGACGTGTTGTCGCGTTCTCCCGAAGAGAAACGCACGCGCGTGATCGCGTCGGGAGAGAGCCCGCCGTCGAGCAGCAATGCCCAGAGTTCGAGGCGTTCGGCCTCGACGGTTCGGGCGCCGGACTCGATGGTGAGCGGCCCGGTGAACAGCGCGCGGTAGAACGTTCGCTCGCCCTGAGCCGGCGAGGGCTGCGCAGCGGGTGGTGTCTCTCCGTCGTCGCGTGCGACGACGCTCGACGATTCATCCGAGGGCGTCCACGTGAACGAGTCGCCCCGGTCGATGCGCATGTAGAGCAGTTTGCGGTCGGCCTCGCTGTAGACGGCGGTCAGCCCCTCGCCGGAGAACTCGGTCTCTTCGGACGTGGCGACGACGCGGTCGGTGGTGCGCAGTTCGCCAAGGGTGGAATCGAACCGCAGCGAGTCGGTCGCGATCGTCATGCCCACGGCGTCCTCGCCGGACGATTCGAGCAGGCGGATGCGGACGTCGCCGCGGAACTCGCCCGACTGCGGCTCGTTGCTCTGGCCGCGGCGCACGAAGCGTGCGGTGCGCGAGGTGATCTCGATAGCGCGGCCATCGTCGAGGATGATCCGGGCGCGGGGGTCGGTCACGGAGTAGCGGCCGGACTCGAGGGGCTCGGAGCGGGAGTACGCGAGGGTGCGCGTGAGGTCGCCGGTCTCTTCGTCGAAGTGTTCGATGCGCCCCTCGTCGCTGCCGCCGAGGG
>JBQLZI010000407.1:0-1280 GCA_052168195.1 Phycisphaerales bacterium | reverse complement strand
CCCGCGCCGACTACCCGATCGTGTACGATCCGCCGGGCGAGGCGGCGCGTGACCCCTCGCGGGCGCAGGGCGCCGACGGCCGCTGACACGCCCATCGGGATCACACCCATGACCAGCACGAGCGCAGCGGCGAGCGGATCGGCAAGTGCGCCGCCCGTGCGCACCGCGGTGCTCGCGACCGACTTCTCGCCCGCGTCGATGGGCGCGACCCACGCCGCCAGATTCGTGCGCGACGCGCTCGGCGCCACGGTCATCGCGGTGACCGCGCTCGAGGGCGCGGCCGGCGCTGCCGACGAGCAGCGCACCCGCGAATGGCGCGAACGCGTCCGCGCCGACGCGCAGGACTATCTCAAGGACCACGGGCTCGGGGGCGTCGAGATCGAGACGCTCGAAGGCGAGGCCGCCGTGCAGGTGCTCCGGATCGCCAAGGAGCGCAACGCCGATCTGGTCATCATCGGGCGGCGGGGCTCGCACGATTCCACCGCCGGGGTGCTGGGCACAACCGCGCGGCGTCTGGTGCGCAAATGCCCGTCCAGCGTGTTCATCGCGCGCCGCGAGTTCTCGGGCGAGATCAAGGCGGTGGGGGCCTCGACCGACTTCTCCGCCGGCGCGGAACTCGCCGCTCACCGCGCGGCGATGCTCGCGCGGGTCTGCGGCCTCGACGCGTTCGAGGTGCTCCACGCCGTCGAAGAACAGGCCGGCGTCTGCGCCGCCTACTCGGAGGAAGGCTTCGTTGAACGCCGCGCCGCGGCCGCCCGCGAACGGATGGCCGAACTGGCCCCGCGGCTCCAGGGTCCCGGGCACCGGCTGCACGTGGAGAGCGGGCGCACGGCGGACACCATTGCCTCCATCGCGCGGACGCTGCACCTCGACGTGCTGTGCATGGGCGCGCACGGCGCGGGCAGAACCCCGCTGCTGCTGGGCAGCACCGCCGAGCGCGTGCTCGAAGTCACGCCCTGCTCGATCTGGCTCGAACGCTCCGCCGAGGAGCACAAAACGCTCGTCGAGCGACTCGCCGCGTGGCTTTCGTGACGCGGCCCGTGGGAACCGGCAGGGGGGCGGGGGCGTAGGGTCGCGCCGGCCCTCCGCTGCTACACTCGGGCCTTGCCGGCGTCCCCACGCCCGACGCATCCTCTTGAGAGACGAGTTCGAGCCCCGCATGAGCACGCAACCCGCCGCTTCGCGTTTCTGGAAGACCGCTCTCGCCCGCCGGACCCCGATCGCGCTGATCGCGGCGGCCGGGCTGGCGGCCTCGGCTCTTGGCCAGGCGGCCGTGGGGG
>JBQLZI010000406.1:0-1252 GCA_052168195.1 Phycisphaerales bacterium | reverse complement strand
CAAACTCGCGGTCGGTGATGTTCCAGGTGCGATGGCGGCCTATCGGGAAGCTGACGCATTACGTGCAGATCTGGTCCGCGACTACCCGGATAATGGCAATCTGAAGTACCGATTAGCGTTGAGCAAGGCGCGCATCGCGAAAATTCTTCTCGAAACAGGCAATTTCCAGGCCGCCTACGAGGCTTTTCAAACATCCAATGATCTTCTTGAGACCATTGTTGCCGAGAACGAAGCGAACACGGCGTGGAAGTTTGAGGTTGTTGGAAGCCGGGTCTCTCTGGCGGGGGCCGCCTATGCGCTGGGCAACACCGATCAAGCCATTTCCCTTCTTGAATCGGCGCTCGTCTCGATCGACGACCTTATCGAGAGCGATCCAGAGAATGCCACGTGGGCCATACGTCGGCGCGATGTCCTCGTGCGGCTAGGGCAAGCCCATGCGATCAAGGGTGACCGCGCAACCGCAGTTCGCGTTCTCGAAGAGGCGCTCCATCTTGCGGAGTCTCTGCTGGCGGCGGATCAGTCAAACACGAAGCTTATCCGCGACACTTCCGACAACATGGCGTATTTGGCCAGCGTGCTGCTGGAACAGGGGGAGCATGATCGAGGCTTGGCGGAGCTTGAGCGAAGCAGCGAGATGATGCGTGGCCTGATCGAATCCGATCCGGACAACGCGGTCTGGCTGACCGAACTGGCCGAGCAACTTCCGCAACTTGGCGACGCCTATCTTATTGCGTCGCGGCCAGATGATGCAGTGGCAGCCTATTCGGAAGCACTCAATCTAGCGCGTCGGCTTGCTCAGCATGATGCTGAAAGCATAGAGCCCAGAATACGCATCATCGTCTCGCTGGTCCGCCTTGCTGCCCAATCGAAGGGCGAGGTCCAGCGCGGCTACTATGGCGAAGCTCTCGAGATCGCCGAAGCGCTCGCCAATCAAGGCAAGCTAATTCCCTCTCGAGCATCCTGGCCGGACAGGTTGCGGACGGATCTTGCCCGCAGCTACGGCAATTCCGCTTGGGAGGCCTTGCTTGAGGGTAAGTTTGTCGGCGCGGAGGAACTGTCGCGCAAAGGACTCGCGCTCGCTCCGGTGGAGGCGTGGATCTACGGGAACCTAGCCCATGCCCTGCTCTTGCAAGGCGATATCTCCTCGGCCAATGAGATATACCTTGGTCGCCAAGGCCAAGGTATGAACGGCCAATCTTGGGAAGATCTGGTTGTCACCGACTTCAATGCGTTGCGCGAGGCAGGGCTCGAC
>JBQLZI010000405.1:0-1305 GCA_052168195.1 Phycisphaerales bacterium | reverse complement strand
CGGTCTTGCGAGCGGTCGACTTGCGGGCGGTGCTCTTGCGGGCGCCGGTCTTGCGAGCGGTCGACTTGCGGGCGGTGCTCTTGCGGGCGCCGGTCTTGCGGGCGGTCGACTTGCGGGCGGTCTTCCGCGCGCCGGTCTTGCGGGGGCTCTTGCTGGTCGAACGTTTCGCGGTCTTGCGCGCGGTCGTTCTGCGGGAAGTCGTGGGCATGGTCCGAATGCTCCGAGTCAGGGTCCGGGCGGGTCGCGGGGTGTCCGAGAAGGACGGTGTGTGCGGCGACCGCCGGTTGCGAGTGCCCGACCCTTCCTGTGCGTGGGTCGAGCGGGCGCCGGACTCGCTCTGAGCCGGATAACGCCCTTCCGACCTTCCCGATCGGACTTCCACACCCCGAACATAAATCTTGAGGGCCTTGCGCGAGAAAAAGAGTCAAAATTCTCCTCATGCCGTCACGGACGGCGCCCGCGCCGGACAAGCGATCCTCCCGCCGCGCTCCGATACAGTTCGGCCCCTCGCGCCCCGATGCACGGTTCGTACCTCTTTATGCATGATCGAGCGACCCATCATGACGCGCACGCCTGGACGCCCGAGTCCTGGCGCGACCGCCCGCTTCCGCCCGGGCCCGTCTACGCCGACGATGCCTCCGTGCGCACCGCCGCGGCGCGCCTGCGCGCCCTGCCGCCGCTGGTCACCTCGTGGGAGATCGAACGCCTCAAGGATCAACTCGCCGACGCCCAGGCCGGGAAGCGCTTCGTGCTGATGGGCGGCGACTGCGCCGAGGCGTTCGCCGACTGCACGCCGGGCGTCATCACCAACAAACTCAAGATCCTCCTCCAGATGTCGCTCGTGCTCGTCCACGGCGGGAAGAAGCCCGTCGTCCGCGTCGGACGCTTCGCCGGCCAGTACGCCAAGCCGCGCAGCAGCGTCACCGAGACCCGCGACGGCGTGACGCTGCCCAGTTATTTCGGTGATCTCGTCAACCGCGCGCCCTTCACCAAGGAGGACCGCGAACCCGATCCCGCGCTCATGGTCACCGGCCACCAACACGCCGCGATGACCCTGAACTTCATCCGCGCCCTGACCGAGGGCGGGTTCGCCGACGCGCACCACCCCGAGTACTGGGACCTGTCGTTCTTCGGGCACGCGGCCATGCCCTCCGACCTCCGGCGCCGCTACGAGACGATGCGCGACGACCTCGGCCACGCCCTGCGCTTCATGGAGGCCATCGGCGAGGGGGAGGTCCACGAGTTGTCGCGCGTCGAGTTCTTCACCAGCCACGAGGGGCTGCTGCTCGACTACGAGAGCGCGCT
>JBQLZI010000404.1:0-1314 GCA_052168195.1 Phycisphaerales bacterium | reverse complement strand
CTCTTCGATGACGCGCCCCCCGGCTCGACCGAATGGGCCAACTTGGCCCCGCTCACCGATCTCCGATCCGCTGCCGACCTCCGCACCGGCGCGCGCACCACCCGTGACCGCCTCGCCGTCGATCCTCGCATCAACCTCGACGCCGACGCTCCCGCACTCCACATCAACGCGCGCTGCCCGCTCCTCCCCGACGCCGCGTTTCGTCTTGCCGCGGGCGCCGCATTGATCGAATCCATCTCAGGCGTCGTGATCGCCGCGCGCACCGATCCCGGCGCGCCGTTCGACCCCGCGAGCCATTCGCTCACCGCCGTCAGTCACGACTCGCCTGCGCTCCTCCATCGCCCGTGGGACGTCATCCGCTTCCGCGACGCCTGCATCGCCAGCGACCTCACCGCGATGCTCCCCAACGCGGCGCACGACGTCTCCCGCACATTCACCGTCGACGGCGACCCGTCCCTCCTCGTCGTCCACCCGCGCGCCCACATCGCGCCCAACGTCGTCTTCGACACCCGCTCCGGCCCCGTCATCGTCGGCGAATCCGAGATCCAGGCCAGCAGCGTCCTCGTCGGCCCCGTTGTCGTCCACGATCACTGCGTCGTCGCCGCACGCTCCCTCATCAAATCCAGCACCGTCCTCGGCCCCACATGCAAAGTCGGCGGCGAAGTCGGCGGCACGATCTTCCAGGGGCTCGCCAACAAGGTCCACGACGGCCACCTCGGCGACTCCTACGTCGGCGAATGGGCCAACCTCGGCGCCGGAACCACCAACTCCAACCTTCTCAACACCTACGACGAAGTCATCACGCGCATCTCGCCGCGCCTCCCCAACGAGCGCACCGGCATCCGCTACCTCGGCGCCATCATCGGCGACCACGCCAAGTTCGCCATCAACACCCGCATCATGACGGGCGCCGTCGTCGGAACCGGATCGATGATCGCCTCCTCGAGAGGCGTGATGAAATCCACCGGCCGCTTCCGCTGGATCACCGACGAACGCGACACCCTCTACCGCTTCGACAAGTTCCTCGACGTCGCGAAAGCCGTTATGGCCCGCCGCAACATCACCCCCACCGACGACTACACCGCCCGCCTCAAGAACCTTCACGACGCCGAACGCGCACAGGAAAAATAACTCCTCCTCTCTTCCCCACCTCTCCCCCGGGGAGAGGTCGACGACTCGAAGAGTCGTCGGGTGAGGGCTTCCTCCCTACCTCTTCTTCTCTCTTCTCCTTCTGCCCCCTCTCCTCTTCGGCGCAGCCGAATGGGAGAGGGCGGGGTGAGGGCTACACGTCCTCCTCGTCTACTGCTTCTACCT
>JBQLZI010000403.1:0-1341 GCA_052168195.1 Phycisphaerales bacterium | reverse complement strand
TGTACGAGGGCGAGGGTTGGACGCAGGAGTATCACGCGCGGCCGCCGATCCGGCCCGCGGTGTGCGGCGGGCAGATCCTCCAGCACGAGCGTCTCGCGGACGGGCGGTACAACATCATCCTGCAGGGCGTGTGCAGGGCGCGCGTCGAAGAGGAACTCACCGGCGCGGAATCCGACACGCTCTACCGCGTGGCCCGGCTTGAACCCGTCGGCGTGAACGCGGCCGAGGAAGGGCTCGACGTCGTCCGTGAACGCGTGCGCGACCTGCTCGACACCGCGCAGATCAAACAGTTCGTCGACATGCGCGGCGAGCCGATCGCCGACACCATCCTCGGGTACATCGAGCGCCCCGAGGTTCCCACCGGCGCGGTGCTCGACCTCATCGGGCACCTCATCGTTCGCGAGCCGAACGTGAAGTACGGCCTGCTCGCCGAGCCCGACGTCGAGGAGCGCGCGGAGATGGTCGAGCACGAACTCCGCCACCTGCGCACGATGATCGCGAAGGCCTCGCTCCAGGTCGATCCGGCCGCCCCCAAGGGCGTGAGCTGGAATTAGCGCACGGCGGCGCTCCCCTCCGCTACATTTCCCGCGTGGAAAAGGCCCTTCTGCTGGTCGCCGTCTGGACGCTGCGCGCGGGGTGCGCGTTCGCCGTCATCACCGCGCTGGCGCCCTTCCTGCGCGTCGGGTGGTGGCCCGTACGTCTGTGCGACTTCCCGCGCATGCAACTCGGCGTCTTCGCGCTCTTTGTCGCGCTGGGCGCGGGCGTCGTGCTTCTTATAAAGGGTTGGCGCTGGGACCACGGCGTGGTGCTGGGGCTGTGCGCGCTCGCCGCCGCCTGGCAACTCTGGCACGTCCTGCCGTACACCGGCGTGTGGCCGAAGTCCGTGCCCGACGCGCCGGCGGAGCGCGACGGCGCCAACGTGCGCATCGCGGTGCTCAACCTCGACTTCGAGAATGAATCGAAGGGCAAGGCCCCGCCGATCCTCCGCGCGCTCGACGCCGACGTGCTGGTGCTCATCGAGATCAACGACGAGTGGGTCCGCGCCCTCGACAGCGTTGCGGCCGAGTACCCGACCCGCGACGGCGCCGTGCGCGACGACGGCCTCGGGATCGCGGTGTGGTCGCGCGTGCCGCTCAAGAACACCACGGTCCGCCACCTCGCCACCGACGACCGCGCCTCGGTCTGGGGCGATCTCGAACTCCCGGACGGGCGCACGGCGGAGTTCGTTGCACTCCACCCGGCGCCCCCCGGGCTGAAGCGCGGCAACGGCGAGCGCGAGGACAGCCGCAAACGCGACGCCGAACTGGTGATGGTGGCGCGCGAGGTCGCCGACGACGAGCG
>JBQLZI010000402.1:0-1342 GCA_052168195.1 Phycisphaerales bacterium | reverse complement strand
CCCGGCGAGCGCGCGCAGGACGCGATCGCCGCGTTCGATGCGCACCGGGAACGCCTTGTCGCCGACGCGCTCAATGCGCTCCCGGAAGGCGACCCGCTGGATGCGGCGCTCGCGCTCGCCGACGCCGTCGAGCAGGTCGGCGACCACCCGGACCTCGTCGCCGCGCTGAGCCACATCCGTGAGCCGGCGTCTCAGGCCGCCGCGGCGCGGATCGAGCGCCTCCTCAACGAGAACGACCCGGCGGGCGCGCTGGAACTCCTCGCTCGCGTCCGCGGCGCCCTGCGCTCCGACCGCCTCGACGCGATGATCGACCGCGCGATCGTCGCGCAGCGGCTCGCCGAATCCGCACGGTTCGAAGCCGCGGGGGAAACCGCCGACGCCATGCGCGCCGCCGTGCTTGCCGCCAACATCGCGCCAGACGACCCCGCTGTGCGCACCGCAATGACTCGGCTGGGTCTGCGCACCGCAGCCCCCGCGACATCGACGCCCCGCCCCTCCACCACTACGACGGTCAACGACAATGCCGACGACCGCCTCGACGCCCTCGAACGCGAAGTCCGCGCCATCCGCGAAGCCCGCCGACTCGAGGGCTCTGGCGGAGGGACAGACATGGCACTCGACGCGTCCCTGCGCATCGACGCCATCGAGCAGCAGGTGCGCACACTCGAAGGCGTCATCGACCGCTACGCGCGTTCGCTCGCCGACATCGAATCCCGCCAGCGCCTCGACGGCCGCGCGGAGTACGCCACCGATGAACTCGACCGGCGCGTCCGCGATCTCGAACGGACCATCAACGACGTGCGCCGCTCGGTCTCGAGGGTCGAGTCCGACATCCGCGACCTCAACCGGCGCATCGACCGCATCCGCTGACCCCCGCCCACGCACACGAAAGGGACACCCGTGACCGACCTTCATACAACACCCGACGACGGCCCCGTCAATCGCCCGCTCTCGCGCCGCTCCGCGGTGCTCGGGCTCGGGGCCGCGACGCTCGGCGCAGGCGCGCTCTCGTCGCTCGCGTTCGGCGACGACCAGCAGGGCATGCGGCCCGCCGGCGCAGGTGGTCTCGATCTGTCGACTCTGGGCTACAACAGCGCCACCGGCGAATACACCTTGCCCCCCCTTCCCTACGACTACGACGCGCTCGAACCGCACATCGACGCGCAAACGATGATGATCCACCACGACAAGCACCACCAGGGCTACGTCAACGGGCTCAACAAGGCCGTCGCCGAACTCAGGAAGATCCGCGAGGGATCCGGCGACGCGGGCCTCATCAAACACTGGTCCCGCGAACTCGCGTTCCACGGCGGCGGGCACGTCAACCACACCCTGTTCTGGA
>JBQLZI010000401.1:0-1382 GCA_052168195.1 Phycisphaerales bacterium | reverse complement strand
TAAGGTCGCCCGGGGAGACGAAGGAATCGCGCCGCAGGTCGTCGATGCCGCTGCGCGAAGCGGTGAGTCGATCGACGACCGAACCCGTGGCGGGGTCGCCGGCTGCGTAGGCGCAGACGGCCTGGCCGGTTCTGCCGCAGACGACGACGATGATCTCTCTGCGGAGTTCGGGTCCGGCAGGCACGAACCCGGCGACCGCGTAGTCGGGGAACCCGTCGGCGGTGATGTCGCCGACGGTTGTCATGGCGAGGTCGCCGACGAAGTTGGGTTCGGGATGCGGCGTGTTCTGAAGTCTGAACGCGGAGGGGTGGACGCGGATAGGCGTTTCCGTTTCGACGGGCTCGTTGCGCGCGGGTTCTGCGCCGCTGAAGACCGGTTGTCCTTGGAGGCCGGGGATCGCGGCGTCGGTGTAGCGACCGGTGGCGACGAATTCCGGGAAGCCGTCGCCGTCGAGGTCGCCAAGTTTGGCTGCGCCGGCAAAGACGCGGGTGGAGTCGTTGGCGGCGTTGAACTTTCGCGGGTTCACGAAGGACTCGTAGACGACGGGGATGCCTCCGAAAAGGTCGACGAGGCCTTCGAGCGCGGCGAAGTCGCGGCTGCATCGCGTGGCGAGGAAGCGACGAGCGCCCGACGTTCCGAGTCCCATGTCGAGCAGCGTGTAGCCCGTGGCCGTGTTGGGGCGGCTGGGGTACCACAGCGGGGTGATCGCGGCAGGGAATCCGGTTGCGGGATTCCAGACAATGAACGCGGCGCTGTTGTCTCCGTCGTCGAAGCGGCCGACGAGGATGTCGCCCGCGTCGGTGATGGGCAGCATGGAGAGCCCCCAGGCCGTATCTCGCGGCGCGAAGGGCTGGGCGAGGACTTCTCCGTTCGCGCCGGAGTGAACGCGGATAACGCTGCGCGACGCGAAGGCGCGTCCGACGGCGATGTCGCGGATGCCGTCGCTGTTGATGTCGTCGGTCATGAGCGCGGCGGTGTGCGCGAGTTTCGCCGCGGGATGCGCGTCGGGCGGCAGCGTCAGGAGTTCCTGGTTCGCGGCGGTATCGCGGACGACGGCGCGGAAGAAATCGTTCGAGGTTGGGGATTCCAGCGCGTGGGTAAGAAGGACTTCCGCGGCGCCGTCGCCGTTGAGATCGTCAAGGACGAGAAGCGAGGCGTAGATGCCGATGTTCGAGAGCGTTTGTGCGGCGTACAGCGTCTCGACGCGGTCGGCGTCGTCAACGAGGTGTCGCGCGACGGGCTGGGCGGTTGCGGTTGTGCCGCAGAGCGCGGCGAGCGTGCAGGCGGTGAGGGCGAGGCGCATGGTCGTGTTCCCAGAGAAGGAAGGGCGCGATCAGGGGCAGTTCGTGCCGAAGGCGGAGAGCACGAGGTTGAGGTCGGCG
>JBQLZI010000400.1:0-1387 GCA_052168195.1 Phycisphaerales bacterium | reverse complement strand
CCTGCGTAGCCAAGGTCGGCGCCGCCAGCGTCGCGGACAGCGAGTTCGTGCAGACGCTTCCCGATCTGGCGCAGGTGCAGCGCGTCGTGCGCCGCCCAGCACGCGAGCAACTGCCCCGCGCTGAGCGGCGGGCCGTTGCGTGCCACATAGGTTCGCGTCCACTCCGCCGTCGCTTCAACTGCGCGGAGGTGCACGACGGAGTCGGCGCGCTCGCGCGCGAAGTCATCGAGGATCGACGAGAGCCGGGCGCCTTCGCTCCCCCACGCCTCACGGACCGCGCGTTCGGGGTCGATGGGCGTCCACGGCGCGTCGGGATCGCGGAGCGTCGACAGCACGCGGGGGCGGAAGTCCTGCCGCTCCTCAAGGAGCATGTGCAGCGCGATCTGGGCGATCGACCAGCCACCGGCCGCGGGCGCCCAGCGCGCGTCGGCGTCGGAGACGATGGAGCACGCGGCGCGTAGCGCGTCGGGGAAGGCTTCGAGGCGAGAAATGAGCGAGGATGGATCGAACATCGTTCCTCGCTCCACGCGGCCAGCTCCCCCGCCGGTCAGTGCCCCCCCTCGCGCATGCGGTCGAGCGTCGAGGGGAACGGGTAGGTCGGGAACACGCCGACGTTGCCGGCGTGCCAGAGGTGCGGCGGCGGGTAGATGTCGCCGCGGTAGCCCGCCTGGTGCATCGTGCGCAGCACGGCCTCGAACGAGGGCTCTTTCTCGGTCTTCGGGTCAACCAGCCGGTTGCTCCGGGCGCCGAGGAACGAGACGGTCGCGATGGGCAGGCGGGCGCGGCGGCCCTCGACCATCTGCGCGATCTGCTTGAAGCCGCGCGAGAGGTCCTGGAGCGTGAAGTGGTCGCGGCCGACGGGGCGGAGGAGCGCGAAGATCTCGAGCGAGTCGAGGTCGTACTTGATGACGTAGGGCTGGCGGTCGGCGCCGGTGGAATCGGACACGCCGTGCTCGACGACCGACTCGGCAAACAGCCGCGCGTGGGTCGTGATGGTCTTGGCTGACCACTGCGACGCGGGGAGGAGTTCGGCAATCTGCGCGACGATGCCGCGGGCGTTGTCGCGGGCGTTGACGCCGCAGACCACCGAGCGGTAGCGGCCCGCGCGGAGGTCGGCGAGCATGGGCTGACCCCAGAGGATGCGGATCGAGTCGGCCTTCTTGGCGTGGGCCGGGTCGTTGGGCAGGAGGGTGACGCGGTCGGCCTCGAGGGAGGACATCAGCCGGTCGCCGTCGCCGTCGTAGATGCGGGAAGCGGAGGAAGCGGCGCGTGAGGCGCTGTCTGAAGGCATCGGAAACTCCTGTGTGCGGGAACGTGCGAGCGTAGCGAAGAGTGCGGAAGTTACCACGGGCATTGTAGTGCCACCCGATTCCGGGGATAGGTGCGC
>JBQLZI010000399.1:0-1348 GCA_052168195.1 Phycisphaerales bacterium | reverse complement strand
GTATTCCTGTAGCTTGGCCTCTCGTCGTGCCTCGCGAAGTTGCCCGACGGCCTTCGACTCCATATCGCGACGTGGCACCCAGATCAGCGCGTCTGGCGGTCCCATCGGATCCGGCCCCGGAAACTCGAACACCGGGCTGTCGTTGCGGTCGGTGGGCAGGGTGCAGGTATCGGGCAGGAACACGATCGGGGCTTCGAGCCCCTTGGCGCCATGCACGGTCATGACGCGGACCGCGCCATCGCCCGTGTCCTCGTGCTGTTCCATGTCACGCTTCAACTCCGTCTCGCCGGCCGCGAGCCAGGACAGGAAACCGGGCAGCGTCGGTGTGTCGACCCGCTCGAAATCGCGCGCCAGGACAAGGAACGCATCCAGCGCCTCTTCGGCCTCGACGCCGAGATGCTTGGCATAGGCGCGAAAACCGCCTCCGGACGTCAGAACCTCGGAGTAGAAATCGAATGGCCTCCGGGCGCGGGCGCGATCGCGCCACCGGGCCAGAGATGTCGCGATCTCGGAAAGCCGCGGCTCAGACAAGGCACCGGCCTCGAGCGCCTCGGCGAGCGATCCCGCACGATCGTGGCACAGGGCAAAGAGGTCCTCTTCGCCGAGCCCGAAGAGCGGGCTCTTCAGCACCGCCGCCAGCGACAGGTCGTCGGCCGGCAGCAGGCAGAAACGGCCCAGCGCCATCAGATCCTGAACGGCGATATGGGCGGTGACGGCGAGGCGATCGGCGCCGGCGACCGGGATCAACCGTTCCTTCAGCGCGCGGATCATCGGTTCGGCGAATGGGCTGCGCTTGCGCACGAGGATCATGATGTCCTTCGGCCTGATGGTTCGGCCGGTGCCCTCGAGCCGTGTGCCCGTGTCGAGCCAGCGGCGGATGCAGGCGGCGATCCGACGCGCCAGGCGCACCTCGGGCGCATCGAGCCGTGGCGCATCGAGCGGCGCGTCCCAGGCATCCGCCTCCTCGGTCTCGACCGGCACCTCCGTCGGCCAGATCTCGACCCGTCCCGGCGCCGCATGCCGCAGCGCCTCGTGATGCGTGTAGCGTTCCGCCGGTCCGAGGCCGGCCGACGCGGGCCCTGAATCGAACACCCGGTCGACCGCTCTCAGCACATGCGGCGTCGAGCGGAAGGAGAGGCCGAGACGGATGTCCGCGAATGGCTGGCGCGCCGCCTCAATGCGACCGCCAAACTGGCGGCGCATCCGGTCGAACGCCTCCGGCTCGGCGCCTTGGAAGGAATAGATCGATTGCTTCGGATCCCCGACGGCGAACAGGCTGCGCGACGTTGCGCGCTTTGATTCACCGGCGAAGAAGTCCTGGGACAAGGCGTCGATGATCGTCCACTGG
>JBQLZI010000398.1:0-1420 GCA_052168195.1 Phycisphaerales bacterium | reverse complement strand
GTTCACGAGCGCCCGGCCCTTGCTCTGCCGGCTCATCTCGGGCAGTTCGTAGACCTTGAGTTTGAACACGCGGCCCGTGTCCGTGAAGGCCAGCAGATCGTCGTGCGTGCTCGCGACGAACACATGCTCGATGAAGTCCTCGTCCTTGCTGTCTGACGCGATGATCCCCACGCCGCCCCGGCCCTGCTGGCGGTAGGTCTCGAGCGGCACGCGCTTGACGTACCCCTCGTGGGAGATCGTGACAACCACATCCTTCTGCTCGATGAGGTCGGCGATGTCGATGTCGCCCTCGTACTCCTCGATCGTGGTGCGGCGCGGCGTGCCGAACTTCGCCTTCATGTCGGCGCAGTCCTGCTTGATCATCGCGTAGACGCGGGGCTGGTTGGCGAGGATGTCCTCGTAGTCCTCGATCTGCTCGACGAGTTTGGTGTAGTCGTTCACCAGGCGCTCGATCTCGAGCCCGACGAGTTGGATGAGGCGCATAGCGCCGATGGCGTCGGCCTGCACGCGGGTGAGCGACGCGCCGCCGCCGGACTTCTCCAGGGCGCGCATCAGTCGGCCGGGGATCTTCGGCGCGAAGGGATGGTCCGCCGGGATGCGGAACTTCCGCGCCATCAGGGCCTGGATCGCCTCTTCACGCGTCGACGACCCGCGGATAATGCGGATCACTTCGTCGATGTCGCAGACCGCGTAGATCAGGCCCTCGAGGATGTGGGCCTTCTTCTGTGCCTCGCGCAGCAGGTGGGCCGTGCGCCGGCGGATGACCTCGACGCGGTGGTCGATGTAGTGCTGGAGCATCTCGCGGAGCGAGAGCGTCATCGGCCGACGGCCCGCGAGCGCGATGTTGATGATCGAGAACGTCTGCTTCAGCGGCGTGTACTGGTACAACTGCTGCTCGACGACCGCGGGGTCGGCGCCCTTGCGCAGTTCGCACACGATGCGCACCGGGTTGCGCATGTCCGCCTCGTTGCGCGCCTCGGACACGCCCTTGATCCGCTCGTCGTTGACCGCGTCCGCGATCTTCTCCATGAGCGAGACGCCCGTGAGTTGGTAGGGCAGCGAGGTGATCACGATCTGCTGGCGGTCGCGCGAGCCGGGGATGTCCTCGACGTGGATCTCGCCGCGCACCGTGATGCGTCCGCGGCCCGTCGCGTAGGCCTCGACGATGCCGCGCCGGCCGAGGATCACGCCGCCGGTCGGGAAGTCGGGCCCGGGGATGATCTCGAGCAGTTCCTGCAGCGAGAGTTCGGGGTTGTCGATGAGCGCCACGGCCGCGTCCAGCACCTCGCCAAGGTTGTGGGGCGGGATCGAGCAGGCCATGCCGACGGCGATGCCCGTCGACCCGTTGACGAGCAGGTTCGGGAACCGCGCCGGGAGCACGAGGGGCTCGGTGGTCGTGCCGTCGTAGTTGTCCTGGAAG
>JBQLZI010000397.1:0-1438 GCA_052168195.1 Phycisphaerales bacterium | reverse complement strand
GCCCGGCGTCTGTCGCATTGGGGGAGAGACAGTGCGTATGAATCAGGCCGAGCGGCGCCGGCGGGCGCCGATCACGGTCAGGCCTGCGAGGGTCATCGCGCCGCCCGTGGGCAGGGGGATAGCCTGGCCGAGGGTGACGAGGTCGCCGAGCGCGACGGCGTACAGCGGATCGGGGTCGTACGCGCCGTCGCCGAAGTTGGTGAGCCCGTTGTCGTCGTACTGGGCGGCGACGCCCACGCCGTTGAAGTTCACCGTGCCCGCGGTCGAAGATCCGTCGAGGCGGTCGGTGTCCATGAGGTTGGCGAGTTGCACCGCGTCGATGAGGTCGCCCACGCTGAACCCGAGGTTGCTCATGTCGTAGGCGTACGCGTGCGCGCCCTCGCTTGCTTCACCGAGGTAGTTCTCGAAGCCGTCGGAGTCCTGGTACCACCAGTCGGACCACTCGCCCGTGGTCGCGTTGCGCGCCCGGATCATGAACGCTTCCTGCGCGCCGGGGCTGGAGGCCGACTCGTACACGAGGAAGTCGGCGCCGGCGCCGTTGGCGAGGGCGCGGTTGCCCGACCACGACATCTCGAGCCCGTGGCGGCGCGCGGCCGATCCGCTGCCGTCGTTGTTGTTGGGGAGGTTGATCGCGGAGGCGTAGTGGGAGTTGTTGGTCCCGTTGGGCGCCCCGCCGTCCTGCGTGATCGAATGCTGGGCGTAGGCCTGACGGCCGATGGAAAGCGAGTCGTCGAAGCCGGCCTGACCGGTGATGACGCCGCCGCTGCCGATGCTGTCGGCGACGAACGCGACCGAGCCGGTGATGCGCCGGGCGTAGTTCGCGGAGAACTGCGCGCCGCCGAGGTTCGCGTTGTCGCCGAGCAAGCCGAGCGTGTCGGTCGTGCGGGTCTGATCGAAGGAGAACCCCGCGAAGGAGTACGAGCCCGCGGAGGCGAGCGAGGCGGCGAGCGCGAGGCCGCCGCCCGTCACAAAAATGTGTCTGATGCGCATGTGTGCTTCCCTCTTCCGAAGTGATGCGGAGGCGCCCGTAAATAAAGACGCATAGTGACCGGTCGCAGCGTATCGGACGCTGGCCCGGAATCCGAGGGCTTTTGGCCGTTGGGAAGCAGAACAGGTGGTTTGGCGGGCGCGGCGACGGGCTGCTCACGCGGCGTTCCTCGCGCTGAACCTGCGCGTTTGTTTCTCTTTTGTTGGGATGATGGAAAGCGGGGCGATCCGGCCGGTCGGGGGGATCCACCGGGAAGGGGGTGCGTACCGGTACGGGTCGCCGAGGATCGGCGGCAGCAGGGCCGAGGCCCGTGACTGACGGGCCGGTTTCGGCTGGTCCGCAAAGACGCGAGAGCAGAGAGCCGATGAACTCGAAGACCCCGGTTCGTGATCCCCAGCACGCCGCGCAGCAGGGCGGGTCGTCGGGTCGTGCGTTGACCCCTTCCGAGGG
>JBQLZI010000396.1:0-1447 GCA_052168195.1 Phycisphaerales bacterium | reverse complement strand
TCAACTTCGCCGACCTCAACGCCGTCCTCGCCGACTTCAGCAACGCCGGCGCAGACCTCCCCGGCGACGTGAACAACGACGGCCTCGTCAACTTTGAGGACCTCAACATCGTCCTCGCCAACTTCGGCTCCGACTGCGGCAACCCGTAATCGAACACCGATAACCCGAACGCCCACCACTCAAGCCCGGCCTCGCGCCGGGCTTTTTCATTCCCGACCGAACTTCGCTCTTGCCCTTCCGCGCCCAAGCCCCATCATCGAAGGCGTGACACCACCCCGATCCCGTCTCCGTGCCCCCCGGCTCGCGCTCGCCCTGCTCGCGCTCGCCGTCGCACCCTTCGCCAACGCCGCCGTCGAACCCACCGACGACGCCGCGCACGTCGCGCTCCCCGCGCCGACCGCCGCGTTCGCCGGCGCATCCAACACCGTGTTCCTCTGGCTCTACCGCGACGCCGACGCCGCAGGCCCCCGCGCCGTCCTCGACATCCCCGGCGCGATCCGCATCACCACCGTCGACGACCTGCTCTCCGCGCGCATCCCCAGCGGAACATCAACACCCGCGGATTCGACGCTGTCCATCGACGGCGCCATCCCCCCCAACGAATGGACGCTCGTCACCCTCTCGTACGACCACGCCAACCGCCGCACGCTCCTCGCCGCACACTCCCAGTCCCTCGGCCCGCGCACCATCGCCCAGACGTTCGCATCCGGTTGGACGCTCGGCCCCGCATCCGGCAACGCCACACTCGGCGCGTTCGACACGCTCCCCTCCTTTCGAGGCGTCTTCGGCGCCGTCGTCGTCCGCAACCACGCCGTCGCCGAAGCAGACGCCGCGGAACTCTTCACGCTCCGCCGCCACTTCGGCCCCTACGAACACGACAACCTCGCCGACGGCGGCGCCATGAACGGCGTCGACGGCGCGCGCTGGATGATCAACCACGGTGTCTTCATCGAACCCTGGAACGGCTCCGGCATGTTCCTTCCCGCGGGCGATCTCGTCGCCGTCATGAACGAGCCCGCCACCGCGACGAACTTCCACGTCTACGACCGTGCCTCCGGCATCCGCCCGACCTCCTTCCGCGTCGTGCGCCCCATCGCCTCCCTCGCCGACCTCACCTACCGCTCCCCCTTCGACGCCCAGCCCGGCTTCTTCATCCGCAGACGCCCCGAGTTCGAGGACGACTTTGACACCGCGCCCGTGCACGGCGTCTCACCCCTCGCGCGCCGATTCGCCGAGCGGAACCCGCCCGAATCCGGCCCGCCGATGCGCGTGCTCGCCAGCGCCAACAGCCGCGGCGTCCGTCCGCAGGACGGAACCGGACAGGCCGGCGGGTTCGCGCACGGGTTCACCCTCGCGATGTACGAAGACATCGCCGGAATCATCCTCAGGCCCGTCCGCGTCTCCAACACCGGCCCGTATTTCGGGCTACGCACTTCGTCCAACCCCG
>JBQLZI010000395.1:0-1454 GCA_052168195.1 Phycisphaerales bacterium | reverse complement strand
AGAAGGCCGGGTGGTGACGCTCGGCGAGCTGACCGAGGACGGGCCGGTCGTGCTGATCTACTACCGCGGGGGCTGGTGCCCGTACTGCGTGAAGTCGCTGAAGGCGTTCGATGAGGTTCGCGGGCAGATCGAGGCGGCCGGTGCGACGGTTGTCGGTGTGTCGGGCGAGCTGCCGGAGTTCACGGAGCAGACGGAGCGGAAGAACAAGCTCGGGCTGCGGGTGTACAGCGATCCGGAGTTGGAGACCGCACGGGCGTTCGGCATCGCGTGGGCGAACGAGAAATACGCGAGCTTCCTCGGGAAGTTCAACGGCAACGACCGGAGCGAGCTCCCGCTCGGCGTGACGTACATCGTCAACGGCGAGGGCGAGATCGTGTGGGCGTACCTCGAAGACGATTACAAGGAGCGGGCCGACCCCGCGGACGTCGTCGAGGCACTCAAGGCGATCGACGGCTGAACGACGAGCCGCTCGGCCCGACGGTGATCATGACATGAAAGCGGGCCCGGCATCTGGTGATGCCGGGCCCGTGGGCGTTTGGTCGGTTGGGTCGCGTCGGCTTATTGGAGGCCGATGAGACCGCCGATGATCGGGCCGTAGGCGACGACGAAGCCGGCGAACACGACGGACACGATCGAGATGAGCTTGATGAGGATGTTGAGGCTGGGGCCCGAGGTGTCCTTGAAGGGGTCGCCGACGGTGTCGCCGACGACGGTGGCCTTGTGGTCCTCGGAGCCCTTGCCGTAGACGTACTCCTCGCCCTGGCCGGCGTTGCGCATCTCGGTGGCGCGGGCGGCGATGGCCTCGCGGACCTCGACGGGGACCTGGTTGCGGATGGTCTCGTTGTTGAGGAAATCGTCCGCGGTGATGCGGCCGTAGGACTCGAGGAGCTTCTTGGCGTTGTCCCAGGCGCCGCCGGCGTTGGCCATGAAGACCGCGACGGCGAAGCCCGAGGTCAGGCCGCCCGCGAGCAGGCCGAGCACGCCCGGGACCGAGAGGGTGAGGCCCACGAGAATCGGGATGACGATCGCGAGGATCGAGGGGACGACCATTTCCTTCTGGGCGCCGGCGGTCGAGATGGACACGCAGTTGGCGTAGTCGGGGTAGTGGTGGCCGTCGACATCGAGGCCCTGCTTGGGCCAGTTGTCGGGGTCGGCGACGTCTTCCTCGCTCATGCCCTGGGCGCGGAGGCCGTCACGCATCTTGGCGAACTGGCGGCGGCACTCGCCCATCATGGCGTAGGCGGCGCGGCCGACGGCGTTCATGGTGAGTGCGCAGAACAGGAAGGCGAGCATGACGCCGATGAAGATGCCGCCGAGGACGCGCGGGTTGGCGATCGTGACGTCGTAGAAGCCGAGGACGTCGGCGATGGTGCCGTTGCGGGTGGAGGTGATGTCGAAGTTGATGATGTCGGCGTGGTCGCCGTGGGAGACGCTGAGGATCGCGGTGTAGCGGT
>JBQLZI010000394.1:0-1465 GCA_052168195.1 Phycisphaerales bacterium | reverse complement strand
AAGCGCCTCTTCGGCGAAGTCCGGGATCAGACGCCGGATGCTCTGTTGCCGGTTGCGGTCAATATCTTCCTGCTCTTCTGGAGTGACCCCGTCCACGTGAAGCGGGTAGGAGAAATAGAGCTGACGCGCGACGCCCTTGATCGCGCGGGGATTGCCTTTAACGGATTGAAAGATCGTGGAAAGCTTCCACAGATCGCGCAACTCCCAGTCGGCGATCTCAGGGCGCGGCCGATCGCCAGCGCCGGATGCGCTTGTAACCGCCCCAACAAGTAGATGCCAAACCTGGTCCCTCAGGAGACGGGTGTTGCGCCGCAAGGGCGCGAATCCGTCTGAGAGATCGATGGTGATTTGGAAGAACTTCTCCAGATAACGGTTGGCGAGTCGCTGTCCTTCATCCTCCCGACGCTCTTCCCGGAAGAGCGCTTGGTACGGCGCGCTGAGCGCGCGCAAGACCTGTTCGCGATCGATCGCGAAGACGAAGATCACGCCGCGCGTCTGAAAGAGCAGCTTGATCGACTCGAGCAAGCGACGAACCTGATCGTGTTGGCACCTGTCCAGATCGTCGATGAAGATAACGATCGGCTGCGGGTCTTCTGCGCGATTCGCCCCCTTCCGCTTCGCGGTGGCAAGCGCAACCATCTCCGCCAAATCCTGCTGAAATCCGACCACTTCGCTCTGCAGGTGCGACCAGTCCAGGGTGTTCTCTGCATAGAGCTTCAGAAACTCTTCGCCGATCTCGTACGGGTCCACGCCGACATGTCTCTCGAACAACTTGCCGCCCGTCCTAAAAATGTCCCGCGCGACGCGCCCGACGAGTTTTTTGCTGAGGTCTATCGCGGATTTCTTCGACGCCGGGGTGCGCAGCGTCTGCGTGATGGCGGTGCTGAACTCAACAAGCAGCGGCACCACGAGATTGCGCTCGTTCTCATAGCGCCAGGGCTCGAACCATAGGGTCGTCGCCTTCGAGTCAATGAACTTCCGACGAAGAACCTTGATGAAACTGGTTTTCCCTGCCCCCCATGCACCGTGAACGGCGCAAACGACGCTTGTTGGAAGGGCGACGCCGGACTTCGCGGTCTGCGTCGACGACCCTACCGGTGCGCGATCAATCTTGCTCAACTTTGTGAAGACGTCCGCGGCGAGGATGTCGTAGGCCGCCGGGATCAAGGGGTCGGGCCTGCCGCCGCGGTTCAATCCGGGCTCAAGCGGTTCGTCGTGGAGCAGGAAGGTCCAAGAGGCTTGCAGCGGCGGGTCGGGCGCTCCCCGGATTTCCTCCAGCGTGACGACGGGGCCGTCCTCTTCTTTGTTTCTCCCCCCTTGCGACACGCCGCGAACCCCTTCTATTCGGCCTCGTCACAGTCTATTGGCAGAACAGCTCAATTATCAATCTTTGCGCGATTGATTGAACAGTGACAATCGTTGGCGGGCGCCGCCTTCCGACCCGAGCGGCCGGCGGCGCCCCTCC
>JBQLZI010000393.1:0-1467 GCA_052168195.1 Phycisphaerales bacterium | reverse complement strand
GTGATCACGCCCCCGCGGCGCGCTGAGCGCGCTGCGCGTTGGGATCGTTCGCGACCGGCAGCGGCTGCGCGCCGCCCCCGCCGCCCCCGCCTCCGGGGGTCGCGGCCTTCGCGGTCTTGGCCTTGTCCTTCTCGCCGTGCATCGGTCCGCCGGGGTACGCGATGCGCCCGTGGTAGATGCTGTTGAGCGACTTGATGACCGCGTCTTCGATGACCTGGAGTTCGCGGAGCGTCAGGTCGGACTCGTCGAACTGGCCGTCCATGAGGCGCTTCAGCGAGATGGTGCGCACGACCGACTCGATGCGCGAGGGCGTGGGCTCGGCGAGGGCCCGCGTCGCGCTCTCGACGGCGTCGCAGAGCATGAGGATCGCTGCTTCCTTGGTCTGGGGCTTGGGCCCGGGGTAGCGGTAGCCGACCTCGGCGGGCGCGTCCTCGCGGTTCTCCTCGGCCTGCTCTTTGGCGCGGTGGTAGAAGTACTCGACGAGCGTGGTGCCGTGGTGCGACTCGATGTAGTGGCGCAGCGAGCGCGGGAGGCCCTCTTCGACGGCCATCTCGGCGCCGTCCTTCACGTGGCCGACGATCACGAGCAGCGACATGGCGGGCGAGAGTTTGGTGTGCCGGTTGAAGCCGCCGCCCTGGTTCTCGACGAAGTAGTCGGGCTTGTTCATCTTCCCGATGTCGTGGTAGAGCGCGCCGACGTAGACGTGCAGCGCGTCGGCGCCGACGGCGTCGGCGGCGGATTCGGCGAGGGCCGCAACGGTGATCGAGTGGGTATAGGTGCCCGGGGCGCGCTGCGCGAGGCGGCGCAGCAGCGGCTGCTTGGGGTCGCGCAGTTCGATGAGGCGCATGCCAGTGAGCACGTCGAACATGCGCTCGATGATGGGCAGCAGGCCGAGCGTGAGGAACGCGACGCAGACCGCGGAGCCCGCGAAGAGCGACGCGTCGATGAACAGTTCGCGGCGGACGGGGGTGACGAGCCGGCCCGCGGCGGAAGGATCGAACAGCGAGCGGTCGAAGAGCCCGATGACGAGCGTCACGACGAACGCGGCGACCGCGGTGACCATGCCCGCGCGGAGCACGGTGGTGCGCTGGCGGATCTCGGCAAGCTGCGCGATCAGCGTCGCGCCGACGGCGAGGGCGCCCAGCGCGAAGGAGAGCGGCAGTTGCAGGGCGATCGAGAGCAGCGCGGCGTGCAGCCCGATGAGCAGGAGCGCGCAGCGCTGGTCGTAGACGATGACGAGCACGGCGCCGAAGAAGAGCGTGGGGAGCGTGGCGACGAGGTAGAGCGCGTTGGGCGCGACGTCGGCGCCCCAGACGGCGATGCCGAAGCAGCCGGTGGCGATGGCCGCGAGCAGCGCGAGCCGCGCGGGGCGGCGCTCGCTGGGCGGGTAGAAGAGCGCGAGGTGCAGGCCGGCGCCGGGGGTGGTGGCGCCGACGGTGGGGAACGCGGAGAGCGCACGGACCGGGG
>JBQLZI010000392.1:0-1472 GCA_052168195.1 Phycisphaerales bacterium | reverse complement strand
CTGCTCGAAGTCCATGCCGCCCTCGGGCGTACGCTGGGTGTTCACCGAGTCGAGCGTGCTGACGCGGAACATCTGCCCGGCGCCTTCGCAGTCGCTGGCGGTGATGATCGGCGTGTGGACCCAGTAGAACCCGCGCGCGTCGAAGAACTCGTGGACGGCCATCGCCAGCGTGTGCCGCACGCGTGCCACGGCGCCGAAGGTGTTGGTCCGCGGGCGCAGGTGCGCGACGGTGCGCAGATACTCGAACGAGTGCTGCTTGGGCTGGATCGGGTAGGTATCGGGGTCGTCCACGAGCCCGAGCACCTCGATCGAGTCGGCCTTGAGTTCCACCGACTGGCCCTTGCCGCGGCTCTCAACCAGTTCGCCGGTCGCGACGATCGAGCAGCCGGCGGTGAGCTTGAGCACCTCTGACTCGTAGTTGGGCAGGTCGGCGGGCGCCACGATCTGCAGCGGGTCGAACCGCGAGCCGTCGTGGATGTTGATGAACGACAGCCCGGCCTTGCTGTCCCGGCGGGTTCGGACCCAGCCCTTCAGGGTCACCCTGGACCCGGGGCGGGCGTCGATCGCCTCACGGACGGAGAGCCACGGATACTCGGTCGATGCGGTGGTCATAGGCCCGGATGGTAGGACGCGCGTGGGAGGGCGCCCGCCGGATCCTGGTTGCCCAAGGGCCGCCTACCGCTGGGATTCGACCCACTCCACCACGTTGCGCTCGAGCACCTCAAGGGGCACCGCCCCCGACAGCAGCACCGCGTCGTGGAACTCGCGGATGTCGAACGCCTCGCCCAGTTCTCGCTCGGCCATGGCGCGGAGTTCGCGGATCTTCAGTTCGCCGATCTTGTACGCCGTCGCCTGACCGGGCCAGCCGGTGTAGCGGTCGACCTCGGCCTCGACGTTCTTGCGCGACAGGCCGCTGTTGCTGAGCATGTACTCGATCGCGCGGTCGCGCGACCAGCCCTTGCTGTGCATCCCGGTGTCGACGACAAGACGCATCGCGCGCCACATCTCGTACGACAGGCGCCCGAAGTCGTCGTAGGGGTCCTGGTACATCCCCTTCGGGTTCTCGGGGGACTGCTCCATCTCGAGGCCCAGCCGCTCGCTGTAGAGCCCCCACCCCTCGATGAACCCGGTGTAGCCCTGCCACGTGCGCCACTCGTGCACGCCCGTGAGTTCCTCGGCGAGCGCGATCTGGTGATGGTGCCCGGGCACGGCCTCGTGCAACGTGAGGGCGACGACCTCGTAGAGCGGGCGCGTGTCGAGTTGGTAGGTGTTCGCGATGAACGTGCCCGAGACGCCGTTGTCGAGCGAGCCGGAGAGGTAGTACGCGGTGGGCGCGCTCGGCGCCATGAAGGCGGGCATCTCGCGCACGCCGTAGGGAAGGCGCGGGAGGGTCTTGAACAGCCGGGGCATCCACGCGTCGGCGCGTTTGGAGGCGTCCCGGTACGCGGCGAGCAGTTCGTCGGCGCTCTCGG
>JBQLZI010000391.1:0-1474 GCA_052168195.1 Phycisphaerales bacterium | reverse complement strand
GGCCGGCTATTCGTGGGGCGAGCAGATCTACGTCGCGCTCGACCCGGCGACGAGCGAACTCTGGAACGAGGCGGAGAAGGCCGGCAAGCAGGGGTACTGCTTCTTCAAGAGCGACCCGAACCGCGTGCTCTCGAGCGACGAGATGGCGGACTACTGGGCGCAGTGGTGCGCGACGTATCCGATCCGCTCGATTGAGGACGGCCTCGCCGAGAACGACTGGGACGGGTGGGCGAAACTCACCGCGCGCCTGGGCGAGAAGGTGCAACTCGTCGGCGACGACCTGCTGGTGACCAACGCGTCGTTCGTGCGCAAGGCGCTCGAGCAGAATGCGGCGAACGCGGTGCTGGTGAAGGTCAACCAGATCGGCACGCTGAGTGAGACGCTCGAGACGGTCAGTCTGGCGCTGCGCAACCGGTGGGGCGCGATCATGTCGCACCGCTCGGGCGAGACCGAGGACGCGACGATCGCCGACCTCGCGGTGGCGACGAACTGCGGCCAGATCAAGACGGGCGCGCCGTGCCGCAGCGACCGCAACGCGAAGTACAACCAGTTGCTGCGCATCGCGGAGGAACTGGGCGACTCGGCGGTGTACGGCGGGTCGCTGTGGAACAAGGGCTGACGCGGGGGCTGAAGCGGGGCTGATCCGTCAGCGGCGCCGGCGCGCCGCGGCCGCGGCCAGGCCGAGCCCGAAGAGCAGGCCCGCGCCGGGGGCGGGTATTTCCGTGTTGTTCGGGCCGGGCGCGCCGCCTCCGCCGCCGCCCGCGCCGCGGAATCCCGCGTCGCCGAGCGAGAAGAGCGTGGCGATGCCCCCGCCGCCTGCGCCGTTGGGGCCGACGCTGAAGAGCGGCGCGTCGCTGGCGATGATCTCGGCGATCGCGAGCGTGCCTGCGCCCGGCTCGCCGTCGTGCGCGATGACGAGCCCCATGATGTCCGAGTCGCGCGCGACCAGCCCGCGCTCGACCCACATGTCGAGGTCGACGGCGAAGCCGTGGAGGTTCTTGCCGCTGACGCTGACGTCGGCGAGCGCGCCGGAATCGTCGAGCGAGACGCTCGCGCCGCGGCTCAGCGTGCCGTCGACTGCGCGCAGCAGGGGCGCCACGCGGACGTTCGCGACGTCGCGGTGCTTGAGGAAGACGAACGCGTCGGGCCCTGGGGTGAGGCGCGCCAGCCCGCGGTTGAGGAGCACGGCGGTCTCGACGGGGTCCGAGGCCTCGGGATCGGCGTCGATCGTGGTGGAGAAGTCGATGTCGTAGATGGCGCGCGGGGCGCGGATCTCGACGCGCTGGGCCTGCCAGTCGTACTTGCGCGCGACGTAGTCGGCCGGGCGGACCGGGGTGACGCCGAAGGGGGTGCGGATGCCCATCACCACCTCGCCGCGCTGGAGGTCCTGACGGACCTCGACGTTGGTGACGGGGAGGAGGGCGTCGCTGGCGCGAAGGTCGCGCTCGGCGAGGGCCGTGGTGGCGGCGGCATG
>JBQLZI010000390.1:0-1480 GCA_052168195.1 Phycisphaerales bacterium | reverse complement strand
CAACACCGGCGTGACCCTGCTGCTCCGCGGCGTGGTCTCCTCCGACCGTCGCTACGTCACGCTCTCGATCGACACCCGCATTGCGCAGCTCGCCGCGTTCCGCTCGTTCACCGTGACCGCCGCGGTCGCGGGCGCCGGCGGCGACGGCGGCACGGGCGGCTCGGCCACGGCCGAGGGTGAGATCGCGCTCCCCGAAATCACCATCTCCTCGATCCAGACCGCCGCGACCATCCCCGACCAGGGCACCGTCCTGCTCGGCGGCCAGCGCATCGTGACCGAGGAAGAGGTGGAGTCGGGCGTGCCGGTCCTTTCCAAGCTCCCGCTGCTCAACCGCTTCTTCTCCAACCGCATCGACGTCAAGGAAGAGCGGACACTGCTCATCCTGCTCAAGCCCACCATCCTCATTCAGTCCGAGGAAGAAGAGAAGAACTTCCCCGGTCTGCTCGATCGTCTCGGCGTCGGCTACTGAGCGACCGCGCCGCGAACCGGAATGCCCTACACTCCGCCGCCCGTCCCGCGCTCCGGGGCGGGCGGGTTCTTTTCGGCCCCGAACGCAAACCACGGGCTCGCGTGTGGTTGACACCGCGTTCCGTCGGCGGCTAGTCTGGAGCGACCATACGGAGAGACCACGGATGCCCCCCGAAGAATCCCGGCTTCGCATCTACAACGAAGGCGATGTGGTGCAGGTCCGCTTTGTCGACCGCAACATCCTCGACGAGGCCAACATCCAGCGCATCGGCGACGAGATCGTCTCCGTGATCGAGCAGCGGGACCGCCCCAAACTGCTCATCAACTTCGAGAACGTCGACCACCTCTCTTCGGCGGCGCTCGGCACCCTCATCACGATCAACAACAAGGTCCGCGCCCGGTCGGGCCAACTCCGCCTGGCCGAGATCGATCCGCAGATCTACGAGGTCTTCGTCATCACCAAACTCAACAAACTCTTCGACATCCACGAGTCCGCCGACGACGCCCTCGCGAGTTTCGCCTGATCGCGTCCCCGCGCGCCGCCGGGCGCGCCCGCCCTCGGCGCCCATGACCAACCCCGCCCACCAGCCCGCCGACCGCGATCGCTCGCTCGTGCACGACACGCGCGCGGAGATCGAGCGGGTGGAGAAGGCCATCCTCGAGGCCGTCGAACGCCACGGCTACCCGGAGGCCTCCCGCTTCGCGCTGCGCCTCGCGATCGAGGAAGCCATCGTCAACGCGTTCCGGCACGGGCACAAGACACTCGACGAGGACAAGCCCGTCGAGGTCGAATGGCGCATCGACGACAGCGCGTGCACGATCACCGTTCGCGATCAGGGGCCCGGCTTCCAGCCCGAAGCCATCCCCGACCCCACGCTCGACGAGAACCTCGACGTGCCCTCCGGGCGCGGCATCATGCTGATGCGCGCCTACATGTCTTCCGTCGAATTTAACGACAAGGGCAACGCCGTCACCATGGTCTACGAGCGATCCAAGGCCAAGGCGTCGCGCG
>JBQLZI010000389.1:0-1497 GCA_052168195.1 Phycisphaerales bacterium | reverse complement strand
GGTGGATCACCGACGCGACCGCCCGCTTGACCCCGGATCGGCTGGACGCCATCGTCCGGCAACGGTGACCGACCGCCAGCGCCAACTCGACCGGGCCATGCTCGACCTCGCCGCCCGCGCCGCGATCCGCAGCCAGGGCTTCGTCGAGCCCAATCCGCTCGTCGGATGCGTGCTCGCCGATGCCCGTGGACGGGTGCTGGCGATCGGCCACCACCGGCGTTTCGGCGGCCCCCACGCCGAGGCGCAGGCCATCGCTTCGGCCCGTGCGCGCGGCGCCGACACGCGCGGGGCCATCGCGTACGTCAACCTTGAGCCCTGCAACCACCAGGGGAAGACCCCGCCCTGCACGCGGGCGCTGCTCGACGCGGGCGTCTCGGAAGTGGTCATCGCGCGGCCCGACCCGCACCCGCTCGCCGCCGGGGGCGCCGACGCGCTCCGCGCCGCGGGCGTCCGTGTGCGATTCTCCGACGCCAGCGAGCGCGCGCTGCGCCTCAGCGATCCCTTCGTGAAGCGCCTCGAGACCGGCGCGCCGTGGGTCATCGCCAAGTGGGCTCAGACCATCGACGGCCGCATCGCCACACGCGACGGGGACTCGAAATGGATCAGCGGCGCGCGTTCCCGCGCGTTGGTGCATCGCTGGCGCGGCCGCGTCGATGTGATCCTGACCGGTGTGGGCACGGTCCTCGCGGATGATCCCCTCCTGACCGCGCGGACAAGCCGTCCCCCGCGGCGCATCGCGGTCCGCGCCGTGGTCGACCCCGCGCTGCGAACCCCCGCGTCGTCGCGCCTCGTGCGCACCGCGGGCGACGTGCCGCTCGTGCTGTTCGCCGCCGAGCATCACGCGGCTTCGGACAAGGCAGCGTCGCTGCGCGCTCGCGGCGTGGAGGTCGTGGCCGTCCCGGGAGATCCGGACGGCTCGCTCGACCTCGCGCACACGCTGCGTTGGCTGGGCGAACACAAGACGGCGACCAACGTGCTCGTCGAAGCCGGTCCGGGTCTGGTCGGCTCGCTCGCGTCGCGCGGTCTCATCGACGAATGCCGCGTGTTCGTCGCGCCGCTGCTCCTCGGTGACTCCGCGGCCCTGCAGCCCGCGCAGATCGGCGCACGAGTGCGCATCGCCGACGCGACGCGGTTCACGCCCGACGCTCCGCGCCGTGTCGGCGACGACTCGCTGCTCGTCTTCCGGACGGTCCGTCAGTCCCGCTGAAGCCACGCCCGCAGAAGCGGGGGGGTCTGCGCGTCGCCGTACGTTCGAGCCACGCCCGCGCCGGTCGCGTCGAGGAGCGTCACGCCGCCGCCCTCGTTCGTGCGCACGGCGATGGTCGCCAGCGGCGCGTCGCCGAGTCCGAAGAGTTGGATAAACCGCGCGGCGTCCGCCGGTGCTGAGTCGCCGACGAACTCGACGCGCTCCGCACTCGCGTTGGCCAGGAACGCGAGCAGCCGCTCCATGCCCCCCGACTCCTCAGAAGGGTCGAGGAGCCGCGTCGCGTCGGCGCC
>JBQLZI010000388.1:0-1499 GCA_052168195.1 Phycisphaerales bacterium | reverse complement strand
AGCCATGAGCACCTCAGAGAAGACGTTCACCCAGGTCAAAGACATCCTGCGCAAACTCGAGCGGTCCATCGACGAAGCCCGCGAAAAGCGGCTCCACGATGACGACGACGCGCAGCCCTCGCCCCGCTCCACGAGCAGCCCCAGCGCCCCGGGGGCTCCCGGCTCGCCCGGCCGGGCCCAGCCCATGCAACCCTCGCCGCGCCAGGAGCCGCCCCGGACCCCGTCGTCCGGCTGGCAGGTCTGAGCGGGCCAGAGGCGGTTCGCACGGCGTTGCCGCGCGGCGGCCGCACGCTACTATCCCGTCACACCTTGGGGATTGGTGTAACGGTAGCACGGCTGATTCTGGTTCAGTTAGTCTAGGTTCGAATCCTAGATCCCCAGTTCCTGCAAAGACTTACGACGAACGCCCCGCGGCTTCCCGTGGGGCGTTGTCGCTTTTATGCACATTTTTGAGCCGGTATCCGGCGCGCGTTTCCGCTTTGGCCGTGTTTCTGCGCTGTACGGCATAAGGAGATGTTGCGGACGCATTCCGTCCGCAGGCAGGTGGTTCCCCCGGCTTTCGCGGGGCCAATCCACCGGGAGAACGACCCATGCCGATTGCCAAAGAACACAACCTGACCCGCCGAACCACGACGTCCGCCGGTTGGAAGCGACTTGATCCTGACCACTTTCAGAGGTCTTCCATGCAGCCGACCGATGCGCGACCTTCCCCGACCACGAGCAACGGCTTCCTCGGGCAGCGGGGTCTGGACGTCTGCTTCGAATCCCTGCTCGAAGACGCGGGGTGCGCGGTCGCGGTCTGCGACGCCGAGGGGCGCCTGTACTTCGCCAACCGCACGGCGATGCAACTCGTGGGCATCAACGCCGACGAGCCGCCGATCGGCAAGACGCTCTCCGACCTGGTCACCCCGAGGGCCGCGGAACTGCGCATCGCGCTCATCCACCGCGCGCTCCATGATTCAAACGGCCGCCCGTGCGTCGGGCTGTGCGCCACCGAGGGCTCGTGGCGCCGCCTGTCCGTGCGCTTGCTCGACAACTCGCCCGGTTCCGAGCGCGTCATCCTGGTCTGCGCCCCGCTCGCGGAGCCGGTGACGCTCAGCAACCTGATCGGCCCGCACGCGACCTTCTGCGAGACCGCCGTCGACCTCGGCCCGCTCAGCGCGCTCACCGAGCGCGAGATGCAGGTGCTCCGGCTCATCGGGCTCGGGCTCTCCACGCAGGAGATCGCCGACCGGCTGCATCGCTCGAAGAAGACCATCGAGTGGCACCGCGTCTCCCTTGGCTCGAAACTCAGCGTGTCGAACCGCGTGGAACTCGCGCGGCTCGCGCTCGCCGCCGGGCTCACGTGGTTCGACGAGGACGCGATCACGCACCTCTGGCGCCACGCCGACCGCGAGGAAGCCCCCGCCGAAGCCGAATAAGCCCGCGCGTCACCGAACCCGGTTCGCAGGCCGCCGCCCTTCCAGCACCGCGGACACGTTCTCGCTCACCATGGTCGT
>JBQLZI010000387.1:0-1512 GCA_052168195.1 Phycisphaerales bacterium | reverse complement strand
ACCAAGCGCGTCGGGCGCTTCGGCCCGTTCCTCGGCTGCTCGCGCTACCCGGACTGCGACGGCATCCTGAAACTCGACAAGAAGGGACGCGTCGTCGCGCCGCAGCCGCCGCCGCTCAAGACCGACCTGCCCTGCCCGAAAGACGAGGCCCCGCTGGTGCTCCGCGAGGGCGCACGCGGCCCGTGGCTGAGTTGCTCGAACTTCCCCAAGTGCCGCGGACGCGGCAAGTGGGCGGAATTGCCCGACGACGTGCGCGCCAAGTGGGAGAAAGCCCTCGAAGCCCACCTGAAGGAGCACCCGATCCCGATCATCCGGGACATGGAGGGCAACCCGCTGACCGACAAGAAGGGCCGCCCCATCGAATCGGACGACGAAGCGCGGACCAAGCGGTCGCGCGGCGGGGGTGACGACGCCGACGAGCAGGCGGCGTAACCCTCGATGCCAAGCGACTTCGCCCAACGCGTGCAGTCGTTCTTCACACGCATCGGCCTCGGCCGGGACTGGGCGATGATCGCGCTCGGCGCCGCCGCCGGCATGATCACCGCGACGGGCGCCGTCGGGTTCATCTCCCTCGTCGATTTCATCGAGCACGAAGCCAAGATCGCGCAGATCAACCTGCCGCTGATCCTGCTGCCGCTCATCCCCATGCTGGGCGCACTCGTCACCGCGGTGCTCATCCACTTCGGCGCGCGCGAAGCCAAGGGGCACGGCGTGCCCGAAGTCATGGACGCCGTCATCCGCAAGCAGGGGAAGATCCGCCCGCGCGTCGCGCTGGTGAAGTCGCTCGCCAGCGCGTGCACCATCGGCTCGGGCGGATCGGCCGGCGCGGAGGGCCCGATCGTCCAGATCGGCGCCGCGATCGGCTCCGGCCTCGCGCAGGCGCTCCGCATCAGCCGCGAGCAGGCGACCACGCTCCTGGGCTGCGGCGCCGCCGCGGGCATCGCCAGCGTCTTCAACGCCCCCATCGCGGGCGTCTTCTTCGTGCTCGAGATCATCCTCCGCGACTTCTCGCTCAAGACGTTCACGCCCATTGTGGTCGCGAGCGTGTTCAGCGCCGCGCTCACGCAGGCCATCGTCGGGCAGAACGAAGCGATCTTCGCCGCGGGACGCGAACTCCAGACCTACGTCTTCACCCTGACCGAGCTGCCCAGCTATCTCGTGCTCGGGCTCTTCTGCGGGTTCGTATCCGTCGCGTTCGTGCGCTCGCTCTACGCCAGCGAAGACCTCGCCGAGCGCGTGAAACTCCACCCGATCGTCAAGCCCATCGCCGGCGCGTTCCTGCTCGGCCTGCTCGGCATCGCGATCATGCTCATTCCCGCGATGCGCGGCGACTCGCCTGTGCCCGCGTTCTTCGGCAACGGCTACGACGCGATCCGCTCGCTCCTCCGCCCCGAGACCTACGCGCACGGAGCGGTTGTCGCTCCTGCGGCTGCCGGCGACGCGGTCCACGGCTTGGGCGATTCGGGGATGGTCAACGTCGTCCCCACCGCCGTCTGGGCCATCCTGCTGCTG
>JBQLZI010000386.1:0-1534 GCA_052168195.1 Phycisphaerales bacterium | reverse complement strand
CGGCTCGTTCATGGGGGCGGAGATCAGCGGGTCGCTGGCGGACCTCGTCGAGCGCGTGGTGAAGGAGTCGGGGCTCGAGGAGCACTACTCGAAGAAGTCGGGCGACACCGAGGAGCAGCGCGACGAGCGGCTGGCGAACCTCGCGGAAGTGATCTCGTCGGCGCGGGAGTTCGAACTCGAATACGACCCGGGCGCGGACGCGGCGGCGACGCCGAGCGAAGAAGAGGCCCCTCCCCTGCTCTCGATGCTGCGCGCGTACCTCGAGTCGGTGTCGCTGGTGGCGGACGCGGACAAGGTGGACCCGGCGCGGGGGGCGGTCACGCTGATGACGCTGCACGCGGCCAAGGGGCTGGAGTTCCGCGCGGTGGCGATGATCGGCCTCGAGGAGGGGTTGCTCCCCCACTCGCGTGCGCGGGAGAGCAACGCGGAGTTGGAAGAGGAGCGACGGCTGGCGTTCGTGGGCATCACCCGCGCGATGGACCGGCTGCTGATCACCAGCGCGAAGTACCGGACGATCCGGGGCATGCGCGACAGGACGGTGCCCAGCCAGTTCCTGAACGAACTCCCCGAGGACGGGATCAGCGTCTCGGACCAGGCGGACACCCTGAGTTATGAGGACGCTGACGAGGACATCGGCGTCCGCAACGCCCGGGCGTGGGGGGAGCCCAAGATGAGCGTCGAGTTTCCCACCGGGTCGATGGTGCGCCACCCGCGGTTCGGCGTGGGCAAGGTGGTGGCCGTGACGGGCGGCGTGGACGCGAAGGCGACGGTGGCGTTTCGGGACGTGGGGACCAAGACCCTGGTGCTTCGGTACGCCAACCTGCGCAAGATGGGGTGATTTCGCGCACCCCGAAGCGGGGAAACCCAGAAAATACATCGGGTTACGCCTAGACCCAATGAAACCACGGGGTAGTGTCGCCCGTACCAGAACCGGGCCGCACAGGCCCGATCAGTCCGCGAGGCCGGATGTGTTTTTCCTGCCGCTGGGAATGCCCCACGCGTGGCTGTGTCCGTTTTCCTGTTAAGGAGGGAAAGAATGGATCTGTTTACCCGCACCGCGTCCGCGGCCGCTGTGGTTGCCTGCGCCGGCGCCGCGTTCGCCGGCTCCGCCACCGTGTACACCGACTCCGCGTCGTTCATCGCGAACCTCGCCGCCGGCTACTACACCAACGGCTTCGACAACGCGCTCCCCGGCCCCTCGGCCGACCTGTCGTACTCGCAGAACGGCTTTGCCTACACCGTCGGCACCCAGACCGGCGCGATCAGCGGCCTCTACAACGACACCGGCCTGATCTCGACCGACAACGCCGGCGACTCGATCTCCGTCGACTTCACCAGCGGCAACGTCTTCGCCGTCGGCGGCAACTTCTGGGCGACCGACATCTCCGTGCTCCCCACCGGCACGGACATCAGCATCTCGCTGAGCGACGGCACCACCGTCTCCTACACCAGCACCGGCCCCAGCGACTTCCGCGGCTTCATCAGCGACGTCGCGATCACCAACCTGACCATCGACGCTCCGGACGGCCTCTCG
>JBQLZI010000385.1:0-1554 GCA_052168195.1 Phycisphaerales bacterium | reverse complement strand
GATCAGGTCGTTTGCCGGGCTCGCCGTCGCGACCGGAAGATGGGTCGCCATGGTTCGTCCGTACAGGTTGTTCGGGGCATCGTTGCTCTGCTGGATCACGTTGCCGCGCGGGGGGTGAGCAATCACCGTTGTCCGGAAGACGGACGGGGCCTCCCACCGCGGTCCCTGAGTTCCCAGAACCCATCGGCCAAGCCAATCCATGTCGTCGAGGTACGGGCAGGTCAGCGGCGGAGGATCGTTCGGCTGGTAGAGCGGGCCGGACGCTTCGATGTTGTCGGCGAGCATGAACGCGCCGTCTGATTCGAACGACGTGTTCCAGCCGACACGATCGATGTACGAATGCGTGAGCAGGATGTTGTCGTAGACCGTGAACTCGGGCTGGCCGTCGAGGTGGTCCACGAGGAAGCGGAAGCGGCCGTCCGAAGTGGTTTCCGCGGCGATGCGAAACCATGCCTGAATCGGCGGCCGAACAACATCGCCGACGTTCGAGCCCGCGGGCGGAACGCACCCGGGGATCTGGTTCCCGAAGGTGTCTTCACAGTAGACCCCCGGAAGGAATACGAGCGGAGGACCGGAAAAATTGGGGTTGATTCTGAGCACGAGGAAGCTGTTGATCGTGCCGACAGGAAACCCCATATCGGTGCAATCGCCCGGATCGACTTCGATGCACGTCCCGCCCCAGAGCATCCGGCCAGCGATGAAGCCGGTGAACGTTGCGGCCGGCTCGAAGGTGTACTGCGTGTCGATGCTGCTGAGGTAGTGTTCCGCGCTGACACGCGCGTTCATGTCCGGAAGCGGTTCGAGCGGGAGCGTCGGCTCGCCCGGCTCGCCGCCGCCGAAGCGAAGGTTCGCCCCGGTGAAGAAACCGCCCGGGGGCTGCGCCACCACCGTCAGGATGCGCAGCGCCTTGCTGGCGTTGATCACGCCATTCGGGCCGGACACCGGCCCGCCAGACAGATCGACCATGCGCACCCACCCGCTCCCGATCGAAGCGTCCGCCTGCCCGCGCAGGTTGTTCAGCGGCCACACGAAACCCTCCGGCCCCGTGAACGACGTCGGCGGCGCCGACACACCCGTTCCGCCGAACGACGTGTCGAGCGGGAAGTTCTCCAGTTCGTCGCGCATCGTCACGAACGACCCGAGAGGAAACTGCTGGCCGCGAAGAACAACTGGTACAAGCGGCTCGCGTTCCACGCGCATGTCGGTCAACTTCCCCGCGGGGGCGGGGGCCGGCACAATGACTGGCTGCGCCGACGCGACAGCGCCGCAGACCAGAGCGAGCAGTGGCATGACCCTCATGGAACCCCCTTTGCACGCGGCGAAATGGCCGCGTTCACCCCAATCTACCGTGCCTCCGGCTCAGGGCAACCGAAATCCCGCCGACTTCCTCTCCCCTACCATCGCCCCCTATGACCACGCACGACCCCGCGGCCGTCCTGCGCGACCGCCTCACCACCGCGATCCTCGACGCGCTCCGCGAACTGGGCGTCGAGCCCCCCGAGCAGATCGACCCGCTGCTCACGCCGTCGCGTCAGCCCAAGTTCGGCGACTTCC
>JBQLZI010000384.1:0-1592 GCA_052168195.1 Phycisphaerales bacterium | reverse complement strand
TTTCCGCGGCGATGTGGTAGACCTCGGCGGGGAGGTCGCCGCGGGGCCAGAGCATCGCGCCCGACTGGGTGTCGAAGGCGGCGGCGCGGCCCGAGCGCTCCACGAGGGTGAGCGTGCGCTCGTCGAAGACGACGAGCAGTTCGAGGAGTTGGCGGCGCCCGATGGCGGGGATGTCGATGAATGGCGGGGTGCGTTGGTTGGGCGCGCGCACGAGGCGCGGGTCGCGCTGCTCGGCGAACTCACCGAAGATGGATCGGAACGGCGGTGTTTCCCAGACGCGTTCGCCGGTCCCCGCGTCGACGCGCGCGATGGTGCGCCCCGCGTCGGTGTCGGCGGTGAAGTACGCGGCCTGATCGTCGAGGCGGACGAGCGCATCCTTGGAGGCGCGGTCGACGCCCCATGTGCGTTCGAGCGTCCCCTGCGCGGTGCGCGTGTAGAGGGCGAACTCGTTCTCGTTGGCGAGCACCGCGTGCGTGCGCGCCGGCGGGGTGTTGCGCTGCACGAGCGGCTCGACAAGAGTCCAGCCGACCAGTGGGATCGGCGTGGCGTTCTCGTCGATCGGGCCGACGCGCGGGCGGCGGTTGGCTTCGGTCGAGGCGGCGCGGAGCGTGTCGCGCAGGGAGGCGAGGGGGATCTCTTGGCCGCCGGTGGTGAGCGTGAACGCGTCGCCGTGCTCGGAGGTGAGGCGGGCGAGGGTCTGCGCGGCGGCGGCGGGTCGGTCGAGGCGCTGCAACAGCGTCACGAGGCGTCCGGCGAGTTCGCCGATGACCGCGGGGTCGTCGATGAGCGCGTCGCGGGCTACGGCGAGGCCGTTCTCGAGCGCGAGCGCGGCGCGCTCCGGCTGCCCGGCGCGTTCGTGGGCTTCGGCGGCGAGCATCCACGCGCGGGCGGAGGTCGGCGCGACGGGGTAGCGGCGGGCGAGGTCCTCGAAGGCCTTGGCGGGGCTCCACGCGCCGAGTCGCGCGAGGGCCGCGTCGGCTTCGGCGTCGTACTGCGCGTAGAGCGCCGGCCCGTGCGCGCGGACGATGGCGCGGAGCCGCCGTGCGGCCTCGTCGGAGGCGCTGCGCACGATGCCCACGCCGCGGAGTTGCGCGGAGGCCATGGCGGGGTCGTCGAGGATGGCCTGGTAGGCGGCGACGGCGCGCTCGGGGCCGAGGAAGGTCTGGGCGTGCTCGCCGCGGAGCAGCAGGGCGTTGGCGCGCTCGTTGGGGCGGCTGGCGAGTGCGTCGAGCGCGTCGACGAGCCCGGCGCGCACGTCCTGCGGCAGCGGGCGCGGCTCGGCGTGGCCCTCGGGCTTGAGCATCTCGACGAGCGAGCCGAAGAGGCGCTGGCGCGACGCGCGGGAGGCGGCGTCGGAGGGGTCGCGGTCGAGGGCGCGCTGCGCGAGGCGCACCGCGGGGAGGAGCGTCGCCGGCTTGTTCGCGCGGTACGCGAGTTCGGCGTAGACCACGGCGGGCGTCGCGTCGGCGGGGTCGCTCTCGATGCGCTGCAGGAGTTGGCGCTCGGCGGTTTCCCACAGGAGGTAGGTGTGGATCTCGACGTCGTCGACGACGACGAGTTGGTCGTTCATCGGGAGCACGACGCCCGGGCTG
>JBQLZI010000383.1:0-1604 GCA_052168195.1 Phycisphaerales bacterium | reverse complement strand
ACAGGAATAGCAGACAGGTCGCACTTCTCCTCATGGGTCCGCTGCGCCCCGGCTTCCGCCGAATTTCCCCAGGCGCGAACGGCGCGGTCTCTCAGTCTCCTTCGCGGCGGAACGAGATCCGCCGACTCCCCCATCCTAGCGATACCGGGAAACGATCCCAAAGGGTTTTTCGTCAGGAATGCCACAAAAAAGGGGCAAGCCCCCCGCTTGGAGGGCTCACCCGGGAAACTGGGCAAGTTTCGCAAAGTCAGGCCCGTCGCCGGCGGACCGCCAGCCCGAACAGGCCGAGCCCGGCCATCCCGCCCGCGAGCGGCGACGGCACGATGATGAACACGTCCGTGCTGGTGTTCGAGGAGAACCCGGTGGAGTCCGGATCGAACGCGAACGTGATGAACGACCCCGGGAGGGGCTGCGCGTCGAACCAGCGCGAGATGTCCACCCCGGCGAACATGTCGCTCGAGAACGTGGTGCTGCTGAGCAGGCCGTCGATCGAGAACCCCTCCCCCGCCTGGAACTGGATCGACCCGACGCCGTTCTGGATGTCGGCGTTGAACGTCTCGCCATCGTCGAGGGTGACGGTCAGGTCGCCCCCGGTGACGTTGCCGCTGACGAAGTCGATCTGGCCCGTGAGACTGGAAAGCCGGCCGAGCGTGACCCCCTGGGGAATACCGTCGATCAGCAATCCGGCGAGTTCGGTGTCGACCCCGCTCGAGAGCATGATCGAGCCGGTGTGGTCGAGCCCGCCGAACGCGGCGTCCATGCCGGCGGCATTGGCCGACTGCGCCTCGATCGCGTTCAGGTCGAGTTGGAGTTCGGTCGCGGCGAAGGCGCCGCCCGCCACGAGCATCGGCAGCGTCGCGCCCGCGAGAATCGGTGTGCGTCGTCGCATAGGAGTTGTCTCCTGTGCATGGCGCGGCCGCGCGAATCGAAGAAACGTGGACGACTCAGGGCCGCGCGTGAGAAAGACGCACCCTGCGCGCCGGAGGCAAAGCCAGCGTGAGTCCTCGGTGAACAGCGGTTCACGACCCGAAGAATCATCCGATTCCGCCAAAAACAACGCGGGCCGGGCAAACGCCCGACCCGCGCGGTGTTGATCACGTTGCTGCGCTGCTCAGGCGCGGCGGCGGCGAGCCGCGAGACCGAGCAGACCGACGCCGGCCATCCCGCCCGCGACCGGGGAGGGGACGACGACGAAGATGTCAATGTCGGTGTCGGTGTCGGCGCCGCTGGCGTTCGGGTTGAACGCGAAGTTCAGGAACGAGCCGTTGATGGGCTGCTCGCTGAACCAGTCGGTGATGTCAACGCCGGCGAAGGAAGCCGACGAGAACAGCGCGTTGGTGAGCAGGCCGTCGATCGAGAAGCCCTGACCGGCCTGGGTGTTCACCTGACCGACGCCGCCGACGATGCTGGCGGTGAAGGTGTCGGCGTTCTGGAGCGTCAGGCTGAGCGAGCCGCCGGTGACGCCGCCGTTCACGAGGTTGATCGTGCCGGAGAACGACGAGAACTGACCCGAAGCGATGCCCTGGGGCGCGCCGTTGATCAGGATCTCCTCAAGGGCGGAGTTGATCCCGCCGCTGAGCATGATCGAGCCGGTGTGGGTGGTG
>JBQLZI010000382.1:0-1631 GCA_052168195.1 Phycisphaerales bacterium | reverse complement strand
CAGAACCATCGTCGTGAGCGCCGCGGCGCCTGTCGTCCTCATACCGACCTCCTTCGTCCGCGTAAGACGGATTTTCGCCCCGCCGGTTCCACCCACCTTCCCGCATGAGCGACGCCCCCGCCAACAAACCGGCTCCCGCAGGCGCCGCCCCGCCCCCCGAGGCCGACGCCACCCTCTACCTCCACCCCCAGACGCTCGCGCACCTGGGCACGATGGAGCTGCGCGCCAAGCACATCGTCGAGGGCGTGATGAGCGGCCAGCACCGCTCCCCCTACCAGGGCTTCTCCGTCGAGTTCGCCCAGCACCGCCAGTACACCCCGGGCGACGACACCCGCCACCTCGACTGGAAGGTCTTCGCCCGCACCGACAAACTCCACCTCAAGCAGTACGAGCAGGAAACCAACCTCGACGTCGTCGTCATGGTCGACGCCTCGGGCTCCATGGACTCGGGCAGCCGCTCCTACGCCGAGGCCTCCGGCGTCGGACGCAAGACCTCTGTCGACGGCCGCGCGTACTGGTCCAAGTTCGACCACGCCACCGCCTGCGCCGCCGCCATGGCCTACATGGCCCTCGCCCAGGGCGACCGCGCCGGGCTCATCGTCTTCGCCGACCAGATCCTCCGCATGCTCGACCGCTCCAGCGCCCAGCGCCAGTGGCGCCAGATCGTCGGCGCGCTCTCCACCCAGCCCGTCGAGCACGAGACCGACCTCCCCCGCGCCGTCGACCAGACCCTCGCACGCCTCAACAACCGTTGCCTCATCGTCCTCGTCTCCGACTTCTACACCGACCCCGAGAACCTCCGCGTCGCCCTCGCGCGCATCAAGCACCGCAGGCACGACGCCATCCTCTTCCAGGTCGTCGACCGACGCGAGGAAACCTTCGACTTCCGCGAGACCCTCCCCTTCGACGGCCTCGAAGGCGAGCAGCGACTCCGCGTCGATCCCCGCGCCGTCCGCAAGGCCTACCTCGAAGCGTTCAACGAGCACCAGACCCAGGTCCGACGCCTCGCGCGCTCCTTCAACTTCGATTACCAACTCGTGCGCACGCACGACTGGCTCGGCCCGCCCCTCGCCGCGTTCGTCGCGCGGCGCAACGCCCAACTCAAGAAACTGAAGATGGGCTGACCCGCGATGACCTTCCTCCACCCCATGCTGGCGCTGGTGGGCGTGTCGCTGGTCGCGATACCCATCCTCATCCACCTGCTCGCGCGGCGGCGACGCAAGCCGGTCAAATGGGGCGCCATGCGCTTCCTGCTCGAGGCGTACAAGAAGCAGCGCAAGCGCATGACCCTCGAGCAACTCATCCTGCTCGCCACGCGCTGCCTCATCCTCCTTTTGCTCGCGCTCGCGCTCGGGCGCCCCGCGCTCGAAGCCGCCGGCCTCCTGGGCGAGGGGTCCGGACGCACCCTCTACCTCCTCGTCGACAACTCTCTCACCAGCCAGGTGCGCGACGGCGACGCCGCCGACTCGCCCACCGCGCTCGACAGGCACAAGGCCGCGGCCCGCGACATCCTCGCCGCGCTCTCGCCCGGCGACCGCGCGGGCCTCGTCACCCTCGGCGGGCCCGCCGGTCCGCTCCTCATCCCCCCCGCGATCGACCCCCTCGCCGTCTCCTCGCTCGTCGAGCGCCTC
>JBQLZI010000381.1:0-1641 GCA_052168195.1 Phycisphaerales bacterium | reverse complement strand
CGGCCAGCGCGCGGACACGCAACCGCAGTTCCGTCGCCCGCACGCTCAAAGCAGTTTGAACCCGCCGAACTCGGGGTCGTTCGCCGGGACCGGCGCCTCCGCCACGGGCTCGCCCGCGTACTCGCCGCGGATCGCCTTGATCCACGCCTTCGCGCGATCGGTGAGGTTGAAGTCCTCGTCCATGAACCGACCCGGGCTCACCAGGATGCCAAGGTCCGCGCCCTCGTAGCGGTAGTCGCCCTCGCCCGCGATGCGCAGCCAGAACGCGCGGTTCTCGTGCTGCACCGTGCGGCGGTGCGTCTGCACACGCACGAACTTCATCCCGTCGCCCTCATCTGAGAGTTCCCAGATGCCGGACCGCGGCGCCTTGGTGATCCTGTCGACGCTGTCCTCGGTGTGCTTGACGACCAGTTGGCTCCACGAGTCGATATTCCGCTTGTCCGCCCACCGCGAGTTCAGGTCTTCGATGTCGAAGTCGTGGTTGACCTTCATCCACTCGAGCAAGTGGAACGCGAACAGCGGCGCGTCGGCGTGCGCGAACGAGGCGAGATTGGTCATCGAACTCGCGCCCGTGATCCGCGGGTTGCACTCGCCCAGATAGACCTTGCCCGTGTCCAGATCAGTCAGGAAGTCGATCTCGAAGTACCCGCGGTACCCCATCTCGCCGAGTTCCTCGCCGAACGCGACCGCCGCCTTCCGCGCGTTGCGCCGCGTCCGCGCGTCGAACGCCCCCGCGAACACCTCGTTCCCGCACCACCCGCCCCGGTACGGCGTGAGTTCCTTGAAGCCCACCAGTTCCGTCATCAGCGGCCCGCAGATCACGCCGTGCTTCGTCACGCACGCCTCGAGCGCCGACCCGCGGCAGCGGATGCGCTTCATGATCTTCACCTCGGGCGCCTCGACGATCTCCTCCTCGTGCTTCCTGAAGTCGTCCTCGCTCGACACGAAGAACGTCGTGTGGCCCGAGTCGCCGTACGCGGTCTGGATCACCAGATCGTCGCCGAGTTTCTTCGAAACCTTGCGCAGCGTCTCGTACGAGTCGACCTTCGCCAGCACGTTGGGCACGCACTTCACACCCGCGCGATCCGCGATGCGCGTCGTCTCGACCTTGTCGTCGACCTCGTTGCGCAGTTTCGCCTTCGGGAAGCACACCTCCAGCCCGATGTTCCTGCACAGCTCCTCGGTCCTCTCGTCGAACATCAGGAACACCGCCTTGCCCCCGGGGCCGCGCTCCTTGATGAACTCGATGACCGCCGGGTGGCTCAGCAGGTAGTTGTTGATGTCCTCGATAGACGTGAACGGCTCGTGGGGGATCTCCGGCGGCACGAACACGTTCGGGTGCTCCCCGTCGAAGCAGTCGATCGCGTTGATGTACGTGAAGTTGCGGATCCACTCGTCCATTCCCAGCAGGTTGAACGGCGTCGCGCTGATGAAGTACACCGGCTCCGTGTTGCGGTAGAAGAACCGCCGGATGTCGGAGATGCCCTTCAGTTTCTTCGCCCGCTTGGGGACGAACTGGTCGGAAAGCAGCGGCTTGCCCGGACGCGCCGACCGCTTGACCTCCTTCGCGTGCACAGAGTTGGCCGCATCCGCGATGTTCCCCACTCCCATGTCGATTACCTCTCTCTGGTGGCGACGGCC
>JBQLZI010000380.1:0-1643 GCA_052168195.1 Phycisphaerales bacterium | reverse complement strand
ATATGCCCCATGGCGGCGATCACTGGTTCTTCATCGACCTCGACAAGTTCTCCGCCTATCTCGAAGCCAGCACCGGCGACCGCGTCACCCGCTCCGCGCCGCCCGATCCCCAGAACTGACGCACTCTCCCACCTCTCCCCTCAAGGGGAGAGGTCGCGCAGCGCAGCGACGCGGGTGAGGGGTCCAATCCCCCTCCTCCCGCTACTCTGCCTCACATGCACGACTGGGCATCACCAAAACTGCGCGCACGACTTCGGATCGCATTCTTCACGGCGCTCTGTCTCGCCGCGGCCTTCGTAATCTTCATCGCCGGCATGATCTGTCGTCTCGCGATCGAGGAATTCGACCGCCATAGCGGCATCGATTGCATCATCAGCAAGATCGAGTCCGGCGCCATTGCACCGGGAACAGACGCATGGGGCATCATCGCGTGCGCCGGAAAACCTGACGCACAGTGGTATGCTGGCGAGATCGATGGCGAGCAATTCCTCGCCCATCGCTATTCCGACCGGAACCGATGGCTCACGGCGTACATTCATATCGCCCCGGGCGAAAGCGGTTTGCTCTTCGCCATCCACCTTGAAGGTTATCACAATTACTCGGAAGGCGATCACTGGTTCTTCATCGACCGCGACAAATTCGACGCCTACCTCGACGCCAGCACCTGCGGCCGCGTCACCCGCTCCGCGACGCCCGGTCCCCAGAATTGACCCACTCCCTCCGCGCTCTCCGCGACCCTCCGCGGTGAACGCTTCTCCCTCTCCCCCATCCCCCACTACACTCACCCCGTGCCGCTCCTCGAAACCCACGGCCTGGTCAAGCGCTACGGCGGACGCACCGTCGTCGACGGCGTGTCGTTCCACGTCGAGAAAGCCGAGATCGTCGGCCTCCTCGGACGCAACGGCGCCGGCAAGACCACCTCCTTCCGCATGACCATCGGCATGATCGACGCCGACGGCGGCCGCGTGGTCTTCAACCGCCGCGACGTCTCCAAACTCCCCATGTACCGCCGCGCACGCCTGGGCATGGGCTACCTCTCTCAGGAACCGAGCATCTTCTCGCGGCTCACCGTCCGCGAGAACCTCCTGGCCATCCTCGAGGTCACCGGCAAGAGCCGCGCCGAGCGCACCCAGCGTTGCGACGAACTCCTCGCCCGCTTCGGCCTCGCCCACAAGGCCAACGATCAGGCCCGCACCTGCTCGGGCGGCGAACGACGCAAACTCGAGATCGCCCGTGCCCTCGTCACCGACCCCGCGCTCATCCTGCTCGACGAGCCCTTCTCCGGCGTCGACCCGCTCGCGATCGAGGACCTCCAGCAGGAACTCCTCCAACTCAAGAGCATGGGCATCGCACTGCTCATCACCGACCACAACGTGCAGCAGACCCTCAAGGTCTGCGACCGCGCGTACATCATCGCCGACGCGCGCGTCCTGCGCGAAGGCACGCCCAAGGAACTCATCAACGACGACCTCGTGAAACGCGCCTACATCGGCTCCATGTTCCGCGGCGACGAGTTCGACACGCCCCTGAAGCACCACGGCCTCCCGCGCACCACCACCGGAGGCGCCCGATGAGCACCAACGCATCCGCTCCCTCCCCTATCGAAGATGGGGGAGGCCCGGGGAGGGGGTCAACCTCTCGCC
>JBQLZI010000379.1:0-1667 GCA_052168195.1 Phycisphaerales bacterium | reverse complement strand
AGTCGCGGGGAAGAACCCGCGCGAGGTCGCGCAGGCGATCGTGCGCAACCTCGACGTCTCGGGCGTGGCCGAGCCCGTGGGCGAGGGGAACATCGCCGGGCCGGGGTTCATCAACATCTTCCTGGCGAACGACGCACTCGCCGGCGCGCTCGACGCGATGGACGCCGCCGACCTCGGCATCGCCCCCGCCGCGGACCCGAAGACCGTCGTGGTCGACCTCTGCGGCGTGAACCTCGCCAAGCAGATGCACGTCGGGCACCTGCGCTCGACCGTCATCGGCGACGCGATATCCCGCGTCTTTTCCCGCCTCGGCCACACCGTGCTGCGCCAGAACCACTTGGGCGACTGGGGATTGCCCATCGCGATGGTCACCGACCGGGTCATGCGCCTCGACGACGCGGGCGCGATCGACCTGAACCAACTCACCCTGGACGACCTCGACGCCCACTACCGCGCCGCACAGTGCGCCTGCAAGCCCGACGCGCGCGGCCTCGCGGTCGTCAACAAGTACGACCTCGGCCCCAAAGCCCTCGCCGAACTCGAGGAGCAGGTGCGCAGCGCCGAGGACGCGCTCGCGCAGGCGAAGCAGACGCTCATCAAACTCCAATCGGGCGACGCGCGCACCGTCGCGGTCTGGGAACGCATCGCGCAGATCACCGTCGACGAGTGCGTGCGTCTGTGCGCACGGCTGGGCGCGATCGTGCTCCCCGAGCACACCGCGGGCGAATCCTCCTATCGCGGCGAACTAGCGGGCATCATCGACGACCTCGAGTCCCGCGGGGTGGCGACCGAGAGCCGCGGCGCGCTCGTCGTTGAACTCGCCGATGCGGGCATCGCCGAGCCGCTGCTCATCCGCAAGTCCGACGGCGGGTTCCTCTACGCGACCACCGACCTCGCGGGCATCCGCCGCCGCGTGCGCGAACTCCACGCCGACGAGGTCGTGTACTGCGTCGACGCGCGCCAGTCGCTGCACTTCAAGCAGGTCTTCGCCGCCGCCCACAAGGCCGGCTACACCGCGAAAGAGGACGGCTCGAAGGCGCGGCTTGAGCACGCCGCCTTCGGCACGATCCTGGGCGAAGACAACCGGCCCTTCAAGACCCGCTCGGGCGAGAACGTGAAACTCGCGGCCCTCCTCGACGAGGCGGTCGAACGCGCCGCCCGCGCCGTGGCCGATCGCAACCCGGAGACCGACAGCACCGAGATGCTCGACATCGCGCACGCCGTGGGCATCGGCGCGATCAAGTACGCCGATCTCTCGAGCGACCGCGTGAAGGACTACGTGTTCTCGTTCGACCGCATGCTCGCGTTCGAGGGGGACACCGGCCCGTACCTCCAGTACGCGCTGGTGCGCGTGAAGAGCATCCAGCGCAAGGCGCGCGAGCAGGGCGTTTCCGACTGGTCGGACGCGCCGCTGCGCATCGATACGCCGGAAGAGAAGCGGCTCGCGCTCGCCGCGCTGCGGTACCCCTCGGTTGTCGAGAGCGTCGCGGAATCGCTCGAGCCCCACCGGCTCTGCAACTACCTCTTCGACCTCGCCGGCGCGTTCAGTTCGTTTTTCACCGCGTGCCCCGTGCTCCAGGCGGATTCCGACGCGCTCCGCGCCTCGCGCCTGCGGCTCTGCGGGCTCACCGGCAAGATCCTCGAGGACGGCCTCTCGCTCCTCGGCA
>JBQLZI010000378.1:0-1683 GCA_052168195.1 Phycisphaerales bacterium | reverse complement strand
GCCCCCCGAAGCCGAATAAGCCCGCGCGCCACCGAACCCGGTCCGCAGGCCGCCGCCCTTCCAGCACCGCGGACACGTTCTCGCTCACCATGGTCGTCATGAGTTCGCGGTGGGTGCGCGACGCGCTGCCGATGTGCGGCGTCAGGATCACGTTCTGCAGCGCGATCAGGTCCGCGCCGGGCCTGGGCTCGAACTCGTAGACGTCGAGCCCGGCGCCGAAGATCCGCTTCTCGCGCAGCGCCTCGACCAGCGCCGCCTCCTCGATCACCGGCCCCCGCGCGGTGTTCACGATGACGCTCGTGGGCTTCATGAGCGCAAGCCGGCGACGGTCGATCAGGTGGCGCGTCTCGGGCGTGAGGGGCGTGTGCACGCTCACGAAGTCCGCGCGGCGCAGGCCCTCGTCGAGGTCGACTCGCTCGGCGCCCAGCGGCGCGATCTCGAACTCCACGTGACGCCGCCGCGCCACATACAGCGTGCGCATCCCCCAGCCGAGCCCCCGCAGCGCCGTCGCGTAGCCGATGCGCCCCGCGCCGACGATGAGCAGCGTGCGCCCGGTGAGGTGCACGCCGAGGAAGTCGTCCATCCCGAGGTACCCGTTCTCCGGGTACTCCGGGCTGCGCGCGTAATCGTCGGCCTCCTTGAGCCGCCGCGCCGCCGCGAGCATGAGGAGGAACGCGATGTCCGCGGTCCCCTCGGTCACGGCGTCCGGGGTGTTGCACACGACGATGTTGCGCCGCTCGCACTCGTCGAGGTCGATGTTGTCGTAGCCCACCGCGAAGTTGCACACGACCTTGAGACGATCGCCCGCCGCGTCAAGGGCCTCGGCGTCGATCGGATCGTGGAACATGCTCACGATCGCGTCGGGCCTGTGTTCGCGCAGGAACGCGTGGAGTGCTGCGCGCTCGCGCAGCCCTTCGGGCGGGCCGACAACAATGTCGGCGCCGGGGATCGCCATCTCGCCCGGGTACGGCCTGGTCACGCATACGGTGCGCATCGGCGGGGAACCTCCTCGTACGCCCGAAGGGTCGGGCGGTGCAGCGCGCGCACGACCGCTTCCGGGATCGCGTGCTCGATCGACAGCGATTCTTGCGGGTTCATCGACGCGCGGCGACGCGCGCACGCGGCCTGCACGTTGTCCTCGACGCTCGGGGGCACGATCGGCGCGTCGCTGCCCATCCACAGCAGTTGGGCCGGGTCTCGCCCGGCTCGCTCCATCGATGCGGCGAGTTCGCCCAGCGGCAGCAGGCGGTCCAGCCGGTGCGGCAGGTAGCGGCGCAGCGCTTCGACGTCGGGCAGCAGGTGGCAGGGCTGGGGCGAGCAGACCACGCCCATCGCCGCGAACCGGTCGACGTCCGCCTCGTCGATGAACTCGCAGTGCTCGACCCGCGCCGCGCGCCACGGCTCGGCTTCGGGGGCGCGGAGCATCGACGGCGACGAGTCTTCGAGCGCGTCGAGGGCTTCGCGCACGGCCGCATCGCCGATGGCGTGCATCGCGATGCCCAGCCCGCGCCCGTCGCAGAAGCGGATGGCGTCGACGATCTCGTCGCGCGTCATCATCGCCACGCCGCGCGGGTGTTCGGCGATCGGCTCGCGGAAATCGTGCAGCATCCACGCGGTGCGGCTGTTGATCGTGCCGTCGAGAAACAGTTTGCCGCCCGCGACGCGCATGCGGTCGCTCGGCCA
>JBQLZI010000377.1:0-1688 GCA_052168195.1 Phycisphaerales bacterium | reverse complement strand
GGCCCGTGCGCGGGCTCGTCGGAGCCAGCGGATCGCGGGTTGGAGTTGGGCGCGTGGGTCGTGCATGCGTGTGTGCCGCGTGTTCCTACGGGTGTATCGGCGCGCGGCGTCGTGGTTGGCGTCGCTGAGCGGTCAGATGAGTCGGATCAGGCGTCTCCCCAGCCATTCGAGGGTGAGGAGTCCGGCGATGATGATGAGCGCAAGGGGCGTGTCCCACAGGGATTCGGGGCGCTCCGCGATGAACCGCTCGCGCCGGTTGGGGAGCAGTTCGCTCAGACGGGAAAGATCGCCGGGTTCGAGCAGGCGGCCGCCGGTTTCCGACGCGAGGCGTTCGAGGGCGGCGTGGTCGGTCTGAGGGGTGCGGAGTTCGTCGTCGGGGAGCGCGACCTGCACGGCGGCGCTCAGGCCGAGGGAGGCGAGCCCGGGCTCAACGGGGCGCACGGTCCAGTCGCCGGCTTCGCTGGGCAGCCAGGTCGTGGAGAAGGTGCGCGGCGAGGACGAGGGAGCGCCCGCGGCGTCGGCGGAGGATTCCGGCGCGAGCGTGAGTTCGATCGGCGGCGTGTCGGGTTCGTTCGCGCCAGGACGCGCGGCGCGTTCGAGACGCACGGCGACGCTGCCGAAGCCGGTGTCGATGAGCGACTGATCGAGCAATGTGACGGCGAGGCGGACGGGCTGGTCGACGACGGCGCGCTGGGGCGCGGCCTCGAGGACGGCCTGCTGGCCGGAGCGCGCGAGGGATTCGCGTCCGAGCATGCGGACCATCTGGAGCCAGAAGCGTTCCGGGAGCGATTCGCCGCGGCCGTAGCGCCAGCGCCAGATCTCGTCGGTGGCGGCGTAGAGCGCGCGGCCCGCGCCGAAGCGCATGGAGACGACGAGGGGCGCGCGGGATTCGGGATCGTTGAGCGGGCGCGCGAAGGCGAGGGGCTCCGCTGCGGGCTTGAGGAGCGCGGGATCGAGGCGCTGGGCCCAGCGGAGTGCGCTCCAGCCGGTGCGCGGATCGGAGAGTTCGGCGGGCCATGGCTCGTCGGCGGTGGCGCCGAGGCGCATCACCCCGAGCCGTTCGGCGAGGGGCGCGGGCTCGACGAGGATGTCGGAGGTGAATGGGGCGATCTGCCCTGCTGCGGACACCACGGGGAGCAGATCGGCGAGCGGGGTGCCGAACCACTCGCTGGGGACGAAGGACGGGCCGGCGATCCACAGCAGGCCCCCGCCGCGCTGCGCGACGTGGTCGCGGAGCGATTCGAGTTGGGACGAGGTGAAGACGGCGGGCGAGACGTCTCCCAGGATGATCGCGTCGAAGCGCGCCCATTCCTCGGGTGATTCGGGGATGCGCGCGAGTTCTTCGTCGCCTTCCTGCAGGTAGCGGAACTGCGGCGAGAGGATGAGGTTGGACGACACGATGGAGCGTTCGCGGATGAGCAGGTTCTTGAGGTAGCGCTGCTCCCAGCGCGGGCCGCCGTCGATGTAGAGGACGCGCATGGGCTCGTCGACGAGGCGGACAGTCAGTTGTTCTGTGTTGTTGGCCTCGATGAGGTCGGGCTCGTCGGCGACGATCTCGACGGTCCATTCCTGCTCGCCCGGGTCGTCGACGTTGGTGGTGAGCGTGAGTGTCTCGGTTTCACCGGCGAGTTCGACGCGGCGCTCGGCGAGGGTGAGCCCGGTGCGCGCGTCGACGAGGCGCACGGTCG
>JBQLZI010000376.1:0-1703 GCA_052168195.1 Phycisphaerales bacterium | reverse complement strand
GTTCAGGAACTCCTTCGATCCGTTCATCCCCGAGGTCACCGGCATCCACGGCACGGCGATGGCCGGCGTGATCGCCGCGCGGGACAACTCGATCGGGCTGCGCGGCATTGCGCCCCGCGCCGGGCTCTTCATCGCCACCGCGGTGAACCGCGAGGACACCCAGATCGTGGAGGCGATGTACGAGGCCAACGCGCAGGGCGCCGCGGTGATCTGCAACGCGTGGGCGCCCGAAACCCCCGGCCTGCTCTCCCCGGTCATCCGCGACGCCGTCATTGATCTCGTCCGCAACGGTCGCGACGGCAAGGGCGTCGTGTTCACCGCTGCGGCGGGCAACGCGCAGATCCCCGTGGTGTGGCAGAGCGTGCTCGCGTATCAGCCGGGCGTAATCACGATGGGGCGGTACACCAACCGCGGCGTGTTCCCGCAGCAGGCCTTCGGCCCGTGGATGGACGCTCTGGCGCCCGGCGCGGGCAACGACGCCGCGATCGCGACGACCGACCTCCCCGGCGCGCCGGGACTCGATGACTCGTCGTACACAACCGAATTCATCGGAACGAGCGCGTCGTCCGCGCAGGCCGCCGGCGCCGCGGCGCTCGTGCTGTCCATCAATCCCGACCTGACCGCGATGCAGGTGGAGCGGATGGTGCAGGAGCACTGCCGCCGCCCCGCGCCGAACAACGACATCATCCCGCTGGGGAGCGCGCGGCGTTTCGACAACATCCTCGAGTTCAGCGATTCGGTCGGGTACGGGCTGCTCGACCTGGACCGCCTCACCCAGGCCGCCGAGGCCACGCTGGGCACCCCGGGGCTCTCGTGGCCGGCGCCCGTGCGCGACCTCGAAGTCTTCGAGTCGTCGGACCTCGGCGTGATGCTCGCGTGGGAGAACCCCCCCGAAGGGCCCGAGGGCGAGTACGACCGCGTGCTCGTCGTGCGTTTCACGAGCGACCGCGAGTGGGTGCCGCAGGACGGCGTGGAGTATTCCGTCGGAGAGCAGGTCGACAACGGCGTGCAGATCGTGTTCGTGGGCGACGCCGAGGAGGCGTTCAGCCTTGACACGCCCGGTTCGCTCCGCGCGCGCTTCGCTGTGTACACAATCAACGCGGCGGGGCGATTCAGTTTCGCGCGCACGGTGCTCAAGCCCGCCCGCGGCAACGCGCTCGTGTTCTTCGACGATTTCGAGGAAGGCGCCTTCGGGTGGGAGCCCAGCGGCGACTGGCAACTCGGCGAGCCCGATCAGGAGAACGCCCGGGGCAGCCAGACGCTGCAGATGCCCAGGCCCCTCCCCGAAGCGCTCGTCGGATTCAACGCGCCCTTCTCCGGCGCGAATGTGTTCGCGACCAACATCCTGGGGTTCTACGAAGGCAATCGCCTGAGTTCGCTGGTGTCGCCGATCATCGATCTCACCAACCCTGATTACACGGCCGCGACCGCGACTTTCCAGGAACTCCTGGAAGTGGAGGGGTACACCGTCGAGTTCGGCGTCCTCGAGGTGATCGAGGCCACGCTCATCGCGGACCCCGAGGTGTTCGCGACGCTCCTGTTCAACCACGACACCACCACGTACACGTGGCGCACGCAATCCTTCGACCTGACTCCGTTCGTGGGCCAGCGCGTGCGCCTGCGCTGGCGCATCGAGACGCAGCAGATCGATTCGCCCGAATTCCCCGGGTTCCTCGGGTGGTACATCGATGACCTGCTCGTCA
>JBQLZI010000375.1:0-1706 GCA_052168195.1 Phycisphaerales bacterium | reverse complement strand
CCCAGGCCCACCCCCGCCAGGGTGAGGAACACGAACCGGGCGGCGGCGACCCCGCCGACCGCAGGTCGCGAGACGCCGTCGAAGAACGAGGCGTCGTGGTAGAGCGCGAACGCGACCGCCGACAGCACGACCGCGATGCCGGTGCCCGGGCCGTTCTTCATGCGGAGCAGGTCGACCAGCACGAAATGGATCGCCGCGATGCCCACGAGCCGGAACAGGAGTTCCTCGTAGAGCCCCGCGCCGATGGCGAGCGTGAGTTTCGTGAACGCGGGCGCGGATTCGACGCCCGTGCCTCCACCCGTCGCGGCGGCCGCGACCAGCGACTCCTGCGAGACGCGCTGGGCCATCACGCCGAGCACGAGCAGGGGCAGCGTCCACAGCGCGGATTCGACCGCCATCCCGCCCAGCACGCGCGGGCGGATGCGCCAGGGATCCTTCGAGAGCGCGTGCCACGCGAGCAGCACCGCGACCAGCAGCACGCCCGGCAGGAACACGCCGGTCGCGCCGAACGCGCCGAGCACGCGGGCGACGTCTTCGTGGGCGCGGATGGTCTCCCCCCCGCCGCCCTCGCCCAGCAGGAAGACCGCGCCGCCGACCTCGTACGCGAGGATCAGCGGCAGCAGGAAGACCAGCACATGCAAAGGCCTGCGCGAGATCCACGCGTACCGGCGCTCGCCGAGAGGGATCCGGTCGGAGGCGGGCGCGGGCCGCGGCGAACTGGTCCCCCCGGTGCGCAGGGAGCGTGTCGAGGGCGCTCGTGGTGTGGTGGTTCCGCTCGCCATGGGGGTGCGATGACCTTATCGGCGAGGCGGCGCGGGATCGCGCAGCGCCCGCGCGCGGGCGCGAGAAAAAAACAAGCCCGCGCTTCGGGGCGCGGGCGGCGTTGTTCTCTCACTCTCGTCTGTGATCGCTCAGGCGGCGGCCTTCTTGGCCTTGACCCGCGCGTTGAGGCGCGACTTGTACCGGGCCGCCGTGTTGCGGTGGATCACGCCCTTCTGCGCCGTGCGGTCGATGACGGCGCACGCCTTGCGGAGGGCTTCCTGCGACTCGTCCACGCCGCCGTGCACGACCTTGTCGAGAACGTCCTTGATGGACTCGCGCATGGCGCGCTTGCGCCAGCGGTTGCGGGCGCGAGCGGCCTCGTTCTGACGGACGCGCTTCTTGGCGGAGACGGAATGAGCCATACGGGCAGGGTCCTCGGCGGCGAGCGACGCGTGTCGCGGCCGCGATCCAGGGGTTAGCGTTCGATCGGGTCCACCCGCCGCGCGGAGCCCAGTTCCGCGTCGGCGACGCCGGGAAGTCGGCCTTCAGACCGTTCCCGAGCCAGCAAGGATAGCCCCCCTCGCAGGTCGATCAAGCCGCCCGGCGCGTCCTCCCTTCGCCGAATCTTCGCCCCGCCCCGAGGCCCGCTTGCCACGCCCCGCCCGGCTCGCATACCCTCCGGCTCGCTCCGGGAACCTTCCCGGACGCCGCGAGAGCGGGCGTAGCTCAATTGGATAGAGCACCTGACTACGGATCAGGAGGTTAGGGGTTCGACTCCCTTCGCCCGTATTGCCCCGCCGCCCCGCGCGGCCAGCCGGTCTCCAACCCCTTCGGGCCGCTTGATCAATCAGGCGGCCCTTCGCGGTTTTGGGGGCATCGCCTCGCGAAGTGCGCGAAATCCGAATTCTCCGGAAAGAGCGCTTGGCTCATACCGGACCCCGTGG
>JBQLZI010000374.1:0-1731 GCA_052168195.1 Phycisphaerales bacterium | reverse complement strand
CGCGCCGCCGCCGCGAAGCGCGGGGCCGAGTTTGTCAAGTGGTTCGAGCTGGGCGAGATCGTCCAGAAGATCATGCTCGACGAGAAGAACATCCACCCCAACGTGGACTTCCCCTGCGGCATGACGTATTACGCGCTCGGAATCCCCGTGCCGCAGTACACGCCCATCTTCGTGGCCGCCCGCATCACCGGCTGGGCCGCCCACATCATGGAGCAGCACCAGAACAACCGGCTCATCCGCCCGCTCAGCAACTACACCGGCCCGGCCATCCGCAAGTGGAACGGCTGAGCGCCCGCTGATCCAACCGAAACAAACGACAACCGCCCCGGTCGCACAAGGCCGGGGCGGTTGTCACGTTCCGCACGAGGAACTGAGTTCTCGGCGGGTTGCCGTTCGGGTGTTCCGGCGAGTCAGGCCGCCGCGGGCCCGCGTCGTTTGCGACGGCACGCCACCGCGCCGCCCATGACCGCCAGCAGGCCCGCGCCGGGCGTCGGCACGCTGCTGACGCTCAACGCGAACGTCATGTCGTTGTAGTCCCAGTCGCTGCCCGTGCGCTTGAAGATGTCCTCGACGCCCACCACGCTGCGCGAGCCGTCCTCGGTCAGCGCGAACGAGAGCGTTTTGAAGAAGTCCACGTCGGGCGTAAGGTCGTTGCGCGCGAAGGTGCCCGTCGGCGCGACGTTCACGCCCTTGGTGATGTAGTACGCGAAGAAGAGCGTGTCGCCCGCGTCGAACTCGCCCAGGCCGACGCTCGTGCCGCTCGGCGTCCCCTTGTTGCTGAAGAGGAACTGGCCGAGGCCGAGCGTGTCGGTCGACGCGGCGTACGTGACGCTCGCGTCGCCCGTGCCCTGGTGGCCGACGAAATACAGCGAGCCCTTCGCGCCCGCGTTGCTGTTCAGAAACTGCGCGCTTACCTCGCCGCGCTCGTTCATCTGGTAGAGGTTCCCGTCCACGACGCCCGCGTGCGCGAAGCCGGTGATCCCGAGGGCCGCGACCGTGACGATGCCGAGTTGTGTGGTGTTCTTGTTCATGGGGATGTTCTGTGCTGCTTCGCTGTCGCCCGCGCTCCGCGCGGGTGGCCTGGGGCCGGGGGAGGGGCGTGCGGCCGATGGGCGTCATGGCTCGGCGCGGTCCGTGCGCACGCGACTGTTCACCCTCAAGCATCCGAAACGCGCAGCCGCGATCCAAACGCGGCGCGGAGACCCGGTTCGGTCTGTGACGGCCCGTCCGCGAATAACCCCCAACGCGCCCGGCCTCCGCCCGTCCGCGGCTAGACTGGCCCGCCCGAACTCCCCCGCGCGTCCGGACGGCCAGCGTCCGAGAACCGCCGACACGACCGAGAGCCGCCATGTCCCAGCCCGCAGCACCCGACAGCACGATCAACCGCCTCCGCGAACTCAACGAGGAGTACCAGCAGCAGGAGCGCACGATCCGCCTGGGCGGGGGGCCGAAGGCCATCGACCGGCAGCACGCCAAGGGTCGCCTCACCGCGCGCGAGCGCATCGACCGCCTCGTCGATGACCCCCAGCGCTTCGTCGAGATGGGCCTGTGGTCGGCCTTCAACATGTACAAGGAGCACGGCGGCGCGCCGGGCGCGGGCGTCGTCACCGGCGTCGGGCCCGTCGAGGGACGCATGTGCATGATCGTCGCCAACGACGCGACCGTGAAGGCCGGCGCGTTCTTCCCCGCGACGTGCAAGAAGATCATCCGCGCCCAGCGCATCGCCCACAT
>JBQLZI010000373.1:0-1732 GCA_052168195.1 Phycisphaerales bacterium | reverse complement strand
GAGGTAGCCCTTGTCGAACTGCATGCCCTCGACGTAATCGAGCGTGGTCTCGGCGCTCTTGCCGTCCTCGATCTCGACGACGCCGTCGGGGCCCACCTTGGCGATCGCCTCGGCGATCAGCTCGGCGACGTTCTCGTCGTGGTTCGAGCTGACCATCGCGACCTTCTTGTAGTCGGCCTTGCCCTTGCAGGGGGTGGAGAGCTTCTCGATCGCGCCCGCCGCGGCCTCGGCGGCCTTGTTGATGCCGCGCTGCAGGTGCACGGGGTTCGCGCCCGCGGCGACGTGCTTGAGGCCCTCGGTGAAGATCGCCTGGGCGAGGACGGTCGCGGCGGTCGTGCCGTCGCCCGCCTTGTCGGCGGTCTTCTTGGCGACCTGGTGGACCATCTTCGCGCCCATGGACTGGAAGGGCTCGGCCAGCTCGACTTCCTTGGCGACGCTGACGCCGTCCTTGGTGACGCTCGGGCCGCCGTAGGACTTCTCGATCACAACATGGCGGCCCGCGGGCCCCATGGTGCACTTGACCGCGTCGGCCAGCCGATCCACGCCCTTCTTCATCTCGAGGAGGGCGGCGTTTTTCATCATCATCTGCTTCTGGGCCATGTGGCAACTCCTTTGGAGTTGGGCAATGGGGAGTGGGGAATGGGCAATGGGCCTAGCCCCCTGGTCCCTCGATGCTCCGAATCAAACCTGAAAGCACTCGCGCGACCGCGTTGACCTGTTCTTGCAGTTCGCGTGTCTGCTCGTCACTCGTGTACCCGAGACGACGCGCCACGAGCGCCTGCGTCTCAACCTCAAAGAGCGACCCCCGCGCGACACGCAGGAATCGCAGATAATCCTGCCGGCTCCCCCGCCCGTACCCCTCGGCGATGTTGCTGGGGACGGAGACGGCCGCTCGCCTGACCTGGGCCGTGAGCGAGAATCGCTCATCGGGAGGGAATGAACTGCTGAGCCGGTAGACCAACTCGACCAGGTCCATCGCCCGCTGCCAGGCGACCAGATCGCGGTATGAGTTGATGGTCTCAGATCCGGCCCCATTGCCCATTCCCTATTCCCCATTGCCCCGCGTCATCCCGCGATAACGCCCAGCAGCTCGGTCTCGCGCAGGATCAGGTGCTTCTCGCCCTTCACCTCGACCTCGGTGCCGGCGTACTTGCCGTAGACGACGGTGTCGCCCTTCTTGACGCTCAGGGCGGCCCGGGTGCCGTTGTCGAGCAGCTTGCCGGGGCCGAGGGCGACGACTTTGCCCTGGATGGGCTTCTCCTTGCTGGACTCGGGGAGGTAGATGCCCGACTGGGTGCGGGTCTCGGCCTCCACGGGCTTGACAAGGACACGATCTTCGAGGGGCTTGACTGCCATTGGTGTTGTCTCCTGGTGATCTCAATCGCGAGCGAGTCGCGGAAAAAGCAGAGCTTGATTCAAACGAGAAACGCGTGAGGGAAGCGGCTCAGAACCCCATGCCACCCATGCCGGGCATACCACCCATGCCGCCCATGCCCGGCATGCCGCCGCCCATGCCGCCCATGCCGCCGCCGCCGTGGTCGTGGCCGTGGTCGTCCTTGGCTTCCTTCTTCTCGGTAATGATGCAGTCGGCCGCCAGCAGGACGGTCGCCACGCTGCTCGCGTTGAACAGGGCCGAGCGGTCGACCTTGGCGGGGGTGATGACGCCGGCCTTGACGAGGTCCTCGTAGGTGTCAGTCAGGGCGTTGTAGCCCTCGTTGCCGGTGCTCTCGCT
>JBQLZI010000372.1:0-1748 GCA_052168195.1 Phycisphaerales bacterium | reverse complement strand
CTTGACCGCGTCCTCGGTGGCGCCGCGGGGCAGGTCCATGACGAGCAGGTCGATGCCCGGGGTCTCGGCGACGGCCGAGCGGACGTCGTTGAGCGAGCCGCCGCGACCCGCGACGGTGTAGCCGCGGTCCTGGAGCATCTCGGCGAGACGCTGCTCGGCTTCGATGGAGCGGCCGAGGACAATCGCGAAGCGCTCGCCGGTGTCGCGGACCGCGCCGGCGAGGACCGGGACGATGCGCTCGGCGCCCTCGAACGATTCGCTGGGTCGGGCGCGGCCGAGGACAAGGGCCGCGGCGAACTGCACGCGGCGGTCGGGATAACTCAGGGCCTGGAGCAGCGGCTTGTCGGCGACGTCGCCCGACCAGAGCGAAGCGCCGCCGGCGGTGCGGGCGAGCGCGTCGATGGCGCGCAGCGCGAGCGCGGTGTTCTGGTCGGCCAGCGCGCGGGCGAGCACCTGCTGGGTGGCGTCGGCTCCGGCGGCGACGGCGTAGTACATCGCCTCACGGCGGTCGGCGCCGTACATCGGGTTGTCGTAGTTCTCGGGCGTCTCGATCTGGCGGCGGAAGTTCGACGCGAGCCAGAGCGGGACGGCGCCTTCGGTCGCGGGGTCGAGTTCGAGCGCCCGCTCGGTGAGCATCATCGCCCTGGCCTCATTGAACACTTCCGTGCGCACGGGCGTGGGATACAGGCCGAGGGCGGGCTCGTAGACCCAGACGAGTTGGTGCTCTTCGTCGGGGAAGCGGGTCAGTTCGCGGGGCTCGGTGTAGTAGCGCTCCGCGAGGTTGCGGTAGAGTTCGGCGGCGGAGCGGCTCATCTGCTCGCCCGCGGTGCGCGACAGGGCCTGGGTCGCAGCGGCGCGGACGCCCCCGTCAACCTGCGGCGCCCGGGCGAGTTCCGCGAGGTACGGCGCGGCCTCGGCGTAGCCGATCTCGCCCAGCACGATCGCGATCTGCTCCTGCGCGGCCGGGCCGAGTTTGGGGAGCGCTGCGGCGAGCGGCGCGACGGCGTCGGCTTCGAGGTCGATCAGCAGGCGGCGGGCTTCCAGCGCCACGACCGGATCGCTCGAGCCGGTCATCGCCGTGAGCAACTGGGGCACGGCGTACTGCTTGGCTTCGAGCAGACGCTGCCGCGCGAGCGTGCGGGCCCGGAGCGTTCCCGACAGCAGTTCGATGTTGCGGGAGATCGCGTTGGGGTCGCGGGCTTGCGCGAGGCGGCCTTGTTCGAGCAGGCGGGAAAGTTCGCCGGCGATGGGCTCGAGGCGCGAATCGCGGAGCGCGTCGCGCACGGCCTCGTCGAAGCGGACCTGGGCCTGGGGGGTGTCCTCGACGAGCGCGAGGAACTGCTCGGGGGCGAGGTTCAGTTCGAGGAGCGCGGCGCCGTAGGCCTCGGCGAGTTCCCGCTGGTCGATCTTCACGTAATGGATGAAGTCGGCGAGGAGTTGCTCGGGCGTCGTGTCGCTCGCGTTCTGGCCCTGCTGCTGCGGGCGGCTCTGGGCCAGGGCGGGCGTGGAGGCGCTCAGGGGCGCGGCGGCGAGGACGGCGCCGGCGAGGAGGGCCAGCGTTCGGGCGGCGTCGGTGCGTCGCGGGTTCGGCACGATCGGCTCCTGCAGAGACCGGGAAGGGTTGGGCCGGGCGGCAGTCGCGGCTGCCGAGGCGTGGGGCGTCGGGATCGTCCCGGCGTCGGCGTGGCCGGGCCGGGAGGGGCACAGAATCGGGGACCGTTCGGCGGTCGGGACGAGGTGGCCTCCCG
>JBQLZI010000371.1:0-1758 GCA_052168195.1 Phycisphaerales bacterium | reverse complement strand
GACACGTTCGATGAGCAACTCACGCCGTTGCTCGCCCGCGCCCACGAGGGCGGCGCCCACCACACCGGCAAGACCCCCGGGCGCGCCGGGCTGTCCGCCGGCCTGCACCGCGAACTCTCATCGCTGCGCCGTGAACTCGAGGACGCCATCAAAGCCGAGGAGTACGAGCGGGCCGCGTCGCTCCGCGACCGCATCCGCACCCTCCACGGAGAGACCGAGCGCGAGGCGCCCAAGGCGGCGTCGAAGAACCCCGCCGAACCCGGCGGCAAGCGCGCGAAGCGCACGCCGCGGAAGGACGATCAATGAGCGAGCGTCCCAGCAGGTTCGAAGGCGGCGCGGAGTGGCTGCGCACCGACGGCAAGGACTGCGACGTGGTCATGTCCTCGCGGATCCGCTACGCAAGAAACATCGCGGGCTTCCCCTTCCCCAACCGGGCCAGCGCCGGCGAGCGGCGCGAACTGCTCGCGCTGGTCCGCGAGCGCACGCTGAACGCCGGTCTGGCGGACAACCTGCTGTGGGTCGACCTCGAAGAGTCGCCCATGCTCGAGCGGCTGGTGCTGCACGAGCGGCACCTGATCTCGAAGCAGCACGCCCGCAGCGCCGAGCCCCGGGCCGTCGCCGTCTCATCGCCCAACGAGTGGCTCTCTATCATGGTCAACGAGGAGGACCACCTGCGCATCCAGGTGATCCGCGGGGGGTTCGTGCTCCCCGACGCTCTGAAGGCGATCGACAAGGTCGACGACGCGCTCGAGCGCACGCTCGATTTCGCGTTCTCGCAGCGCTTCGGCTACCTCACCGCCTGCCCGACGAACGTCGGCACCGGGCTGCGCGTCTCGACGATGCTCCACCTGCCCGCGTTGAAACTCTCGGGCGAGATCGAGAAGGTCCGCCGCGCCGCCAAGGCCCTGAACGTGGCCGTGCGTGGCGCCTTCGGCGAGGGCTCCGACGCGGTGGGGGACATCTTCCAGATTTCCAACCAGACCACCCTCGGGAAAGCCGAGCCCGAACTGCTCGAAGAACTCTCCGAGCGCGTCATCCCGGAAGTCGTCCGGTACGAGCGGCAAGCCCGCGGGGCGCTGCTCGAGAAGAAGTCGCTGTACCTCGAAGACCGGCTGCACCGCGCGCTCGGGGTGCTGCTCCACGCGCGCACGATTGACGCGGACGAAGCCCTCGCGCAGTTGAGTCTCGTCCGGCTGGGGATCCAGTTGGCGATCATCGACGGCGTCGATCTGGGCGAGGTGAACCAGTTGATCCTGCTTTGCCAGCCCGCCCACCTGCAACGCCTCGCCGGTCGCGAGTTCGACCAGAACGACCGCCGCCGCGAACGCGCGACGCTGATCCGCCAGCGCCTCGGCGGGGAATAACCGGGCAGAGGCCGGGGCCGTCTGTCATACTGCGCGGGTGGACCACACGGCCGCGAACCCGGGCGTCGAGGGCGGGGCGATCGAGCCCAAGCCGTTCGTCTGGCCGCCGGTTCCCGACGCCCCGGTAGCCGTGCCGCCGCCGCCGGCGGAGGAGAGCGTCCCCGGGCGTCATTCGGCGAGAACACGCAGGGACGCTCTCCGGAAAGTCGTGCGGGAGGCGGAGGCGTGGTGGCTCGCCCCGACCGCGTTGCCGCTGTCGCGGCGGGCGGCGGACGTTGGCTGGTCTCCCGACGCGCTGTCGCAGTTCTGCAATCGGTGCGCACAGACGCTGGGGCTGGGGGAAGACGACGAGTTCGGGTGCGCGTCCTGCCGCGGCAGACGGTTGGTGTGGTCG
>JBQLZI010000370.1:0-1759 GCA_052168195.1 Phycisphaerales bacterium | reverse complement strand
TGCCCGTCTTGTCTTCCATCGGCGCCGACGAGCAGGGCAAACCCCTCAACGTCAACGCCGATGAAGCCGCCGCCGCCGTCGCCTCCATCCTCGGGGCGCGCGGCCTCGTGCTGCTCACCGACGTCGAGGGCATCCTCGACCAGCGCGGCGAGATGATCCCCTCGCTCCACGCCGACCAGGTCGAACGCCTCATCCGCATCGGCGTCATCGGCAACGGCATGATCCCCAAGGCCCGCGGCGCCCAGCAGGCCGCCAACGCCTCGGGCGCGCCCGTCGTCATCGCGTCGTGGAAAGACCCCGCCAACCTCGCGCGCATCGCGCAAGGCGAGGCCGTCGGCACCCGCGTCCTCCCGGGCGTGCGAAGAGCCGAGACCGTCGAGGCCGCCCTCAGCGTGTAAACGCTCGGCCCGATCGCGTCGATCCCTCTTCAACGCAGCGTCCCACTGAACAACACACGCCACCGCGCCCGGCGCGCTCCAAGCGAGCGCAAGGAGGCACGCATGATCGTTTCCCACACCCAGATGCCGTCGACCACCATCGCCCCGATCGCCACGCCCGACCTGCTCACCGTCGGCGAACTATCGCCCGCGGAACTCTCCGCCGTGCTCGACACCGCGCTCACCGTGAAGGCCGAACCCCTCGCCTTCGAGGACGCGCTCAAGGGCAAGTCGATCGTCATGCTCTTCGAGAAGCCCTCGCTCCGCACGCGCATCTCCTTCGAGGTCGGCGCGTCGAAACTCGGCGCCAAGGTCGTCTACTTCGACCACGCCTCCTCGCGCATCGGCGACCGCGAGCCCGTCTCCGACTACGGCAGCAACCTCTCGCTCTGGACGGACTGCGTCGTCGCCCGCGTCTTCGACCACGCCGTGCTCGACACCCTCGCGAAGCACTCCACCGTGCCCGTCGTGAACGCGCTCTCCGACATCTACCACCCGTGCCAGGCGCTCGCCGATCTGCTCTCCCTCAAGGAAACCGTCGGCGAACTCAAGGGCGCCCACCTCGCCTACGTCGGCGACGGCAACAACGTCTGCAACTCCCTCATGCTTGGCGCCGCAGCCCTCGGCATGAAATTCACCGCCGTCTGCCCCGTCGGCTTCGAGCCAGACCCCCAGACCGTGAAACAGGCCGGCGCGCTCATCCGCCAGACCGGCGGCGCCCTCACCATCACCGACGAGATCGACGGCGTCTGGGGCGCCGACGCCGTCTACACCGACACATGGACCAGCATGGGCCAGGAATCCCAGAAGGACGCGCGCCTCAAGACCTTCGCGCCCTTCCAGGTCAATGAATCGGTCATGAAGATCGCCGGCGACGACGCCATCTTCATGCACTGTCTCCCCGCGCACCGCGGCGAAGAGGTCGCCGCGGACGTCATCGACGGCCCGCGCTCCATCGTCCTCCGCCAGGCCGAGAACCGCATGCACGCCCAGAACGCGCTGCTGCTCCACCTGCTCGCCTCCTAACCTTCTCACGAACGCACATCCGGGCGGCCCGGTCAACGCCGCGAAAGAGAGAGTCGTCCATGAAAGTTGCCCTCGCGTACTCCGGCGGCCTCGACACCTCCGCCATCGTTCCCTGGCTCATCGAGAACTACCACTGCGAAGTCGTCGCCATCGTCGGCGACGTCGGCCAGGGCGACGCCGAACTCGAAGGCGTCGAAGAGAAAGCCCGGAACAGCGGCGCCAGCGCCTGCCACGTCGTCGACCTCAAGCGCGAGTTCGTCGAAGACTACGTGATGCCCACCATGCTCGCCGGCGCG
>JBQLZI010000369.1:0-1762 GCA_052168195.1 Phycisphaerales bacterium | reverse complement strand
CCCGCTCGAGTTGGCGGGTCAGCCCGGCCTGGGACGGGGCGTCCGGGGCACGAGACGCGGCGGCGGCGTCGCCGAGCGCGTGCTCGGTGGTGCGTCGTGCGGGCTCTCGGCGGGAAGGCGCCACGCGGGGTACCTCGTCTTGGAGTGAGCGTGCGGGCCGGAGGAGCGGACGGTCAGAGGTTCAGCAGTTTCGTGACGCTGCCGAGGAAACTCTGGATGTTGAAGGGCTTCTTGATGAACTCGTCGGCGCCGGCGTCGAGGAGACGCGCGACGTCGTCGCGGTTCACCACGCCCGAGATGCAGACGATGCGCGCGGAGTTGAGCGCGTCGTGCTCGCGGATGCGCCGGCAGACGACGTCGCCGTTGATGTCGGGCAGCATGAAGTCGAGCACGATGAGGTCGGGGCGGAACGCCTCGGTGAGCATGCCCGCGTCGTAGCCGGTGGAGGCGGTTCTAACCTCGAAGCGTCCGTCGCGGTCGAGGGTCTCGGCGAGCAGTTCGACGATCTGCGGGTCGTCGTCGACGATGAGGACACGGTGCTTCTCGCCGCCGAGGCGGTCGAGCGGGATCTCGTTGTCCTTCATGAAGCGGAGGAGTTCGGCGCGCGGGATGCGGCGGAACTTCGACCCGGGGACGCGGAAGCCGTTGAGCCGTCCGCTGTCGAAGCAGCGGATGATGGTCTGCTGGCTGACGTTGCAGACGCGGGCCGCCTCTCCGGTGGTGAACACCTGTTTGGAGCGCAGGTCCTCGTCGGTCGAGGGGCCGCCGCCGTTGTTCGCACGCATCGCCATGGTCGCTGTCTCCGGGCGTCGGGCCGCGAGGTGAAGCCGCGGCGTCGCTGGCTCGGATCGGCGGGCGTCTTGCCCTGCTTGACCATGTTTCCCCGGCTACCCGGTCTTCCATGCGCGGTGGCGCCGATTACCGACCGAGAAACCCCCGGGTCGCACCGGAAGGCACAGAATTGTGTTACGGGTCGTTCAGCGGAGGGTCCGCAAACCGCTGCGCGCCTGGGGCTCGACTTCCACCAGAGAAGGGAGGAGGAACCAGCGGCTGTCGTCGCGATACGCCTCGCCGCTGACGGTGAGGCGAGCGCCCGCGCCGCGGGAGGCCCAGACCTGTTCGACGGCGCCGTACAGGCGTCCGGGAAGCACGGCGACGCGATCGATGGCGTCGCGCTCCGGATCGCCGACGCCGCGCTCGAAGGCGAAGGTGAGGCGGCCGTGCTCGTCGCGCCCCAGACGTGCGACACGGCCGACGATCATGCGCACGCCGGGCGTGGATCCCTCGCTGCCGCCCGCGAACGTTTCGCGGACGCCGCCGCGGTCGGCTTCGCTGGCGCGCTCGATGCGCTCGATGAGTTCCTGGACGCTCGGGTCGGCGTCGCGTGTGGTTTCGTCGCCGTCCGTTGCGGGCTGCGGGCTCTCGGGTGGTGCGTCGTGCTCGGTCGATCGGTCGTCGTCCGGATCGAGCACGGTCGCGAACGTGGGAAGAAGGTAGACGCGGCCCCGGTCGACAAGCACGCGGCCGCTGATGCGAAACGTCGCGGCGGGCTCGTCGTTGGAGGCGCGGGCGCGGACGATCTCGCGGAGTCGCTCGCTGGTCGGGGAGGGCAGGAGCCGCAGCAGCACGCGGGGCGCGTCGGCGGCTTCGTCCACCGGGTCTGCGGCGAAAACCCATCCGGCCGGGGTGTGGGCGACGCGGCCGCGCACATCGATGACGGCGGCGCCCTCGCGAAGGTCCCTGCCGCGCACGCTCCCCAGCG
>JBQLZI010000368.1:0-1772 GCA_052168195.1 Phycisphaerales bacterium | reverse complement strand
GTCGCGTCGACCCCGACGCGACCCGCGGGGAGGTGTCGCCCGTGCTCGGCCAGCGGACCGAGGGCAGCGACGCGCTCGACGACCCGCTCGACGCGCAGGCGCTCAGAAAGGAGCCCGCGCCGCCGAGGGCGGCCATGCCGAGCAGGCCGCGCACGACAGCGTCGCGACGCGAGAGGGGCGAATCGGGATGGTCCGGTCTGCGCTCGTTGCCCACGGCATTCCCATCGGCGTCGGAGGCGGTCGGCCTGCAATCCCGTGCAAAGCCGTGGCAAAGACTGTACGAGAATCCGCGCACGGCGGCGCGGTCGCGGGTCCGAGAACCCGCAAAATCGCGCACGAATACGGGTGTTCGGGATGCGTTACCGCCGCGTCTTCACCGTCGCCAGCCCGCCGTCGACGCCGATGGTCTGGCCGGTCACGAAGCCGCTTTCCGGGGAAAGCAGCCACGCGATGACGGGGGCGACGTCGGCGGGGGTCCCGATCCGCCCCAGCGGGTGCATCGCGACCGACGCCTGGAGCGCCGCATCGTTGCTGGTGATCTTCTCCGAGAGCGGCGTATCGATCAGTCCGGGCGCAACGCAGTTCACACGCAGCCCGCTCGTGGAGTACGTCGCCGCCGCGGCCTGCGCCAGCCCGATGACGCCCGCCTTTGCGGCCGCGATCGCCTCGTGATTCGAAAGCCCGATCCGTGCGGCGCACGTGCTCGCCAGGACGACCGAGCCGCCGCTCTCTCCGTTGGACCGCATGTGCTTGCCCGCGGCGCGGACCACACCGAACGCGCTCGTCAGGTTCAGCCCGATGGTCTCGCTCCACTCGGCGGGCGTGGTGAGGTGCGCCGGCTTCAGGAGGATCGAGCCGACAAGATTCGCCACGCCGTCGATCCGGCCGAACCGCTCCTTGGCGTCGGAGAACACGCGTTCGACATGCGCAAAGTCGGTCGCATCGCATTCGTACGTTTCGGTCTCGATGTCGCCAAGCGACGCCGCGAGATCGTTCAGCGGGCCCGTGCGGCGCGCGGCCAAGGCGATCCGGGCGCCCTGTTTGGCGAGTCGGCGGCACACCTCGGAGCCGATGCCGCCGCTGGCGCCGAGAATGAGATAGGTCGGAGTACGCGCGGATTCTTCGGTCATACCGCTGCATTCGTGCGCACAGCCCCGGTGGATGACGCGCCGCGCTCCGCGGCCGGGATATCCGGACTCCCCGCGAGGAAGCCGTCCAGTTCCCACCGCAGGCACTCGTCGAGCGTGGGCGTCAGAAACTCGAAACCGTGCGCCGTGAGCACACTCGGCGCGACGTCCTGACTCGACAGCAGCGCTTCCTCCGCGAGTTGACCGAAGGCCATCTTCAGCGCCCACGCCGGATACACCCCCAGCGCAGGCCGTCGCACGACCCGCGCCAGCGCCCGCGCAAAGGCACCGTTCGTCGATCGCTGCGGCGCAACGAGATTCACCGGCCCCGAGATCTCCTGCGTGTGCAACAGAAACTCCACGGCGCCGAGCAGGTCGTCCAGCCCGATCCACGGCCAGCGTTGGTCGCCGGATCCGAACGGCCCGCCCAGCCCGCATTTCCACACCGGCAGCAACCGATCGAGCAGGGGGGTCTTCGCGCCCAGCACGTTGCCGATGCGCATCGTGACCACGCGAACACCCGCGCCGTGCGCACGCTCGGCGGCGCGCTCCCATGCCGCGCACACGCGGGCGCGGAAGTCATCGCCGGGGGCGCTCGATTCGTCGAGCGTTTCTCCCGGGCGGTCGCCGTAGTACCCAACGGCG
>JBQLZI010000367.1:0-1797 GCA_052168195.1 Phycisphaerales bacterium | reverse complement strand
CGCGGTACAGCACGGTCATGCACGCCTCCGCGGTCGACCTCGCAGACGGGCTGAGCGCGGCCGGGTGTCGCGCCGAGGTGCTCGCCGAGCCGGACGCGCACGCGAAACTCTCTTCGATCGCGTACCTGCGGCGGATAGAGCGGTTTGACCCCGACCTGATCGTGCTCATCAACTACCCGCGTTCGATGCTGGCGAGCGCAATGCCCGGAGGGATCCCGCTCGTCACGTGGGTGCAGGACGCGATGCCGCATTTCTTCGATCCGGCGCTGCGAGCTCGGGCCACGCCGCTCGACCTCGCCATCGGCGGGCTCTCGGTGCGGATCGTCGAGGCGCTGGGGCTCCGCCCCTGGGCGCACACGCGGTTTCCCATCGTCGCGAGCACGCGGAAGTTTCACGAGGGCCCGACAGACGACGATGCCGGGTTCACCTGCGAGGTCGCGTACGTGGGCAACCAAAGTGAGACGGCCGACGCGCTCTGCGAGCGCGTCAAGCGGACGCTCGCGGCGGGGAGCATCGACCCCGCCTTTGTCGACCGAGTGCGCGGCGCCATCGAACCCCTGCTCGGTCAGCCGGACACCGTCTGGGCGATGGCGATGCGGAACGCCACCTCCGAAGCGATCCAGTCCGTCAGGGGCCGCCCGCCCTCGCCGTTCGACATCGAGCGGCTGATCGCGATCTGCACCCAGCCGCTTGCCGATCGTTTGCTGCGGCACCAGACGCTCGAATGGGCTGCGGAGATCTGCGCGCGGCGGGGGTGGCGGATGAACATCCACGGGCACGGGTGGGAGAAGCACCCCACGTTCGCGCGGTTCGCGCGGGGGCCGGCGGCGCACGGCGAGCCGCTGCGGGCGATCTATCGCACGTCCGCGGCGACGGTGCACGCGTCCGTGACCGCGCTGGCGCACCAGCGGGTGCTCGAGTGCGCCTTGTCGGGCGGCGTCACACTGTGCCGGCACATCGAGGACGCGGTAAACGTTTCGAGGAGCGCGGCCATCGTGTCGGCGTTCCGCCACCGCGCGGGCGAGCATCCCGAACGCGTCGCGTGCGACGAAACGCCCGACCTGCAGGCGTTCACCGCCGTGATGGAGCGGATGGGTCGGCTTGGGCAGCGGACCTATCCGGTTGACGGGGCTATTCCGGCGAATTACGGAGTCGAGGAGATCATCGAGTACGAACGCTCGCCGCTGGCGCTGCTCGTGCGTCCGGAGTCGGTGCTTTTCACGTCAGAGTCAGCGCTTGAGCATCTGCTCGAGCGCGCCGTGACCGACCGTGACTGGAGGGCGGCGGTCTCGGAGGACATAGCGGCGCACACCCGGGCGCACGCGTCGCACGAGGCGCTGGCCAAGGCGATGCTCGATCTGGCCGGCGGCGCGATGCGCGAACTCACCGCGTCATCGTGACCGCCGGCTTTCCGATGGATGTTCCTGCGTCGCTCGCGCCGTAGAGGCGAACCACAGGGATCCCCGCGTCACGGAAGACCTGGGCGTTGTTCCACAGTTCGTCCTCGTACGAATCCGAGGAGAGCACGACCGCGTCCACGCCCATGCCGATGGCTTCCTCACGGGAGAGGATCGGCAGGCCCCACATACGCGAGCCGCGGCGGGTCGGGGCGTCGTCGATGATGCACGCGATGGGCGCCGAGGTTTCGGCCATGGGTTCGGCCATGCGCCGGCGCGTGTGCAGACCGGCGCCGTACACGCCGCTGCGCCGCGCGCCGTCCGCGGCGAGTCCTTCGAAGACGCTAAGAATGCGGGCGTGCGGGCTGAGCGTCGCCGTCGGGCTCGGCTTTGCGCGGAG
>JBQLZI010000366.1:0-1797 GCA_052168195.1 Phycisphaerales bacterium | reverse complement strand
CCCCGGCTCCGCGCCGACCCACTCCATGCCCATGGCTATGGCGCTGGCCGCACGCTTCAACGGCATCACCCCCGCCGAAGCGATCACCGCCTGCACAGCGAATGCCGCCGCGCTCCTGGGCTTCGCCGACCGCGGCCACATCGCCGTCGGCGCCCGCGCCGACCTCGTTCTGCTCCGGCACACCGACGCACGCGCCCTCGCCTTCGAGTTCGGCGACAACCCCGTCGACGTCACGCTCTGCCGCGGCGCTATCATCGACCCCGCATGACGACCAAACTCTCCAGCAACGACGCCGCCCTGGCCCGCGACGCCGCAGGAAGAGTCGTCGAGGTCCACCAGCGCCTCGTCGACTTCCTCGCGCACGGCCAGACCCTGCTCGAGATCGATCAGTTCGTCGCGCGCACCCTCGAGTCGCTCAAATCCACCTCGGCGTTCCGCGGCTACCGCATCCCCCGCCTCCCCGCGTTCCCGAGTTACGCCTGCCTCTCGCTCAACTCCTGCGTTGTCCACGGCACCGCGACCTACACCACCGCCAAACTCAAGCACGGCGACGTGCTCAAGATCGACATCGGCGTCGTCCACAAGGGCTTCATCGGCGACGCCGCGTGGACCTACGTCTTCGGCGAGCCCACCGACGAAGTCCGCCGCCTCTGCGATTCCGGAAAGAAGTCGCTCCACGAAGGCGCCAAGACGCTCCACCCCGCCAACACCTACATGGAGTGGGCCCGCACCGTCCAATCCATCGCCGAAGGCGACTACGGCTTCCACCTCGTCCGCGGCCTCGGGGGGCACGGCTACGGCCGCAAACTCCACACCCGGCCCTACATCAGCAACACCGTGCCCACCTATCCCGGCGAATGGCCTGACGCCTTCTCACGCTGCGAGCCCGGTTCACTTGTCGCGGTCGAACCCATGATCGCCGTCGGAACCCCCGAGACCGTGCAGGCCAGCGGCCAATGGCCCGTCTTCACCGCCGACGGCTCCCAGTGCGTCCACTACGAGCACGACGTGCTCATCACCGAGGACGGCCCCGAAGTGCTCACCGCGGCCCTCGAAGACCTCCCGGACGTCATCACCCGCGGCGCCTGAGCCACACCGGACCCTTCGCTGCGCAGCCGCCCCGATCCGGTACGCTGTCCCCATCATGCGGACCCCGCGCGCAACGCAGTGCTTCTTCGCGGCGCTCTTCTGCCTCTACGCCGCATCCTTGACCATCGCGCAGAACATCCACCGTTTCACGCTCGACAACGGCATGCGCGTCGCGCTCCAGCCCACGACGACCGGCGACACCGTCGCGATCCTGACGCTCATCGATGTCGGCGAGCGTCACGACCCGCCCGGACAATCGGGGATGGCGCACGCGCTCGAGCATTTCCTGGCCACCTGCGCCACCGACGAGTCCGACGCGACCCACTTCGACGAACTCATGCGCCGCTACGGCGGGCAGATCAACGCCCAGACCGGCGAGGAGTACACCCTGCTCTCGAGCGTGGTCCCCGCGCAGGATCTGGAACGCGAACTCCGCCTCGCCGCCGCACGCCTGACGTCCCTGCGCATCACGCAGGCCGACCTCGACCGCGAACTCCCGCGCCTCGAACTCGAACTGCGCAACATGCACGGCGGAATCCCCGCGATCACCGCCGCGAACGCCGCCAAAGCCGCCACGCTCCCGCTCCAGCAAGGGGCCCGCAAGGGCGGCGTGATCGACGACATCCGCGCTATCACCCCGGAGGGGTACTCCCAACGTCTCAAGGAGCACTACGGCGGCGCGACCACCCGCCTCATCGTGGTCGGTCG
>JBQLZI010000365.1:0-1815 GCA_052168195.1 Phycisphaerales bacterium | reverse complement strand
CACACGTAGGTGTACTGCTGCATGCGCGCCATGCTGTCGATGAGCGCCGACGGGCCCATCGCGTAGCCCATGCGCCACCCCGTGGCGCCGTAGGTCTTGCCGAACCCGCGGATGACGAGCACATTGTCCCACGGACGCTCAAAGCCCTCGCGCACGCGCGCGGGGCTGGGCGCGCGGCCGGGCAGTTCCTTCTCCCCCATCTTCGGGAAGACAAACCCGTCGTAGATCTCGTCGCTGACAAGCACCACCCCTTTGCGCGCGCAGAGGTCCGCGAGGTCGTCGCACTGGCGCTGCGTCATGGTCGTGCCGGTCGGGTTGCCGGGCGAGCACGAGAGCACGAACTTGGTGCGCTTCGTGATGAGCGGCTCGACGCGCTCGGCGGTCATGGTGAAGTCGGGGTAGGTGTCGGCGAAGACGGCCTTGGCGCCGATGAGTTTGCCCATGTTGGGGTAGAGCACGAAATACGGGTCGGGCACGATGTACTCGTCGCCCGGATCGAGGAGCGCCATCGCGGTGAGCATGAGCGCGCCGCTGGTTCCCGAGGTCACGAACGCGCCGTAGCCGTCGGCGATCAGCGGCCCCGCGTCGCCGGTGCGCTCGGGCCAGCGCAGGTGCGTGTGCGCATCGTCGCGGACTTTCTCGAGCAGCGCGGGGATGCCCTGCGTGAGCGTGTACCCGTTGCGATCGCTTTCGATGGCGTCGATCGCGGCCTTCTTGATGGCCGGCGGCACGGTGAAGTCCGGTTGGCCGATCGAGAGGTTGATCGGGTTCTTCAGTTTCGCGCCGAGTTCGAAGACCCGCCGGATGCCCGACGCGTCGATGCCCTTGGCGCGGTCGCTGATGAGCGATTCGAGGTCCACCGCGTGCGCTCCTTCGTGTCGGCGCGCTGGCCGAGCAACAACAACGCCCGCGAAACGCTCCGCGGGCGTGGGGTGATTCTACGTTGAGGGGTCGGCCGTCGCGGCCGCCCAGCAGCGGCCGGGTTTAGCCGACCTTGCCCTTGCGGTTGCCGGTCTTCTGGAGACCCAGCACGGGCTTGTTCTTGGGATCGAAGCCCTTGGTTTCCTTGAGGCGCTCGATCCGCTCGTCCCGGGTGAGGACGTTGCGGTGCTGCGACAGGTTGCCGGAGGTCTTCAGACTCGGGTGGAGACTCATCGCCCTACTCCAATCACGATCGTCGGCTCGCCGCCGCGGCCTTTCCGCCGGCGGGCCCGTCAGGGGCCGGGATGGTAGGCGCCCACCGCCCGCTCGTCAGGGAAAGGATCAGCGCCCCGAGTACTTCCGGGCGTACATATCCGAGAAATCGGTCGGCCCCTTCTCGCTGACGCGGTAGAGCCGCCCCAGTTCGAGGATCCGCGCCTTGAGCCGCGCCGCCTCCGGGGACGTTCCCGAGCCCTCGAACCCCGTGGCCGCGATGACCTCGCGGAACCGCTCGCTGTTGGACTCAAGCACAGCGACGTCCACGCCGTTGGCCATCAGGAAGGCCCCCGCCCGCCGGGCCTCGTCAGGGCCCAGCCGCGCGACCACCCAGTAGTTCATGCCCGGCACGCGCGGGTCGGCCGTCGTCACCGCCGGCTGGCGCGGCTGATTGGTCGCCGACCCGCCCCCGCTCCCGGTCTGCGGCTGCTGCGCGGGCCGGTTCGCGGCCTGCTGGCCCCCGGTCGGCGGCCTCGTGGCCGTCGTCACCGGCGCGGCCTGCGACCCCGCGGGTTCGCCCGGCGCGTTCAGCGGGTCGACCATGTCGAGTTGCGCCTGGATCGTCCGGGCCCGCTCGGCCTCGGCGTGCGCCTCCGCCCGCCCGTAACCGATGAGGTA
>JBQLZI010000364.1:0-1823 GCA_052168195.1 Phycisphaerales bacterium | reverse complement strand
GTGGGCGGCTGTCGCGAGCGACGCTGCCCCGAAAATCGCGATGGCGCTCACGCCAATCTTGGAAGTCATCTCTCCACTCTCCTCCGATCGGGGACCGATCGTTCGAACACGTGCTCCCGGCACGCTGGGTGGCCGACGCATGACCGATGCGCGGCCCAGGTAAGGAGAAGATAGTCGAGACCCATCCCCAGTCCATAGCGGAGGTTGAATTCGGCCCAAAACTAATAGAAGTCCCAGATGACCAGGGTCCACAATGGCCGCGACCCGCACCACCCATTTATGGGAAGCGCGGGTCGCCGCAGTCAAACTGGGATGTCTGCGAGGGTTAGCGAGCCGCCACCGGCCGGGCGACCGGTTCGGCATGGTTCGCCCCGTTCTCCACCACCATGCAACTGGCCCGGTGGAGACTCTCGAACGTGCCCGCGTCCGTCCACCACCCGTCGAGCACGTCGAAGGTCAGATCCCCGCGCTCGATGTAGTGGTTGTTGACGTCGGTGATTTCCAGTTCGCCCCGCGCGCTGGGCTTGAGCGTCTTGGCGATCTCGAACACGTCGTTGTCGTACATGTACAGACCCGTCACCGCGAGGTTGGTCTTCGGGTCCTTGGGCTTCTCGACGATCTTCGTGACGCGGCCGCCCTCGACCTCCGCCACGCCGAAGCGATGCGGGTCCGGGACTTCCTTCAGCAGGATCTTCGCGCCGCTGGGCTGGCTGAAGAAGTCGCTCACCGCGCGGCGGATGTTCTTCTCGATGATGTTGTCGCCCAGGATCACAGCGATTTTGCTCCCGTCCGCGAAGTCTTCCGCGAGTTTGAGCGCCTCGGCGATCCCCCCCTCCCCTTCCTGATAGGTGTAGTGGAGTTCCTTCAGCCCGAGCGACTTGCCGTTGCCGAGCAGTTTGAGGAAGTCCCCGGCGTGGTCGCCGCCGGTGACCAAGAGCACCTCGTTGATCCCCGCATTAAGCAGGCACTGGATCGGGTAATAGATCATCGGCCTGTCGTAGACAGGCAGCAGGTGCTTGTTGGTGACGAGCGTGAGCGGACGGAGCCGGGAGCCCAGACCGCCGGCGAGGATGACGCCTTTCATGGTGCTGTCCTTCGTGGAATCACGTGGGAATCGGACGGGAAGTTCGTAAACCGGATCAAGGCAGTTCCGCGTGCCGTGCGCGCGCCGCACGCAGGCGGTCGTTCAGGGGGTCGTCCTCGGCGCGCACCGGGGAGGTCTGCTGGAGTTGCGTCAGCGTGCGTCCCGCCTCGGCCTTATTGCCCAGCGCGATGTGGCTCTCCGCGAGCCCCATCATCAGCAGGCGGTTGGTCGGCTGGAGCCGCAGGCCGTCGGTGAACACCCCGACCGCCTCCTCGTGCTGACCGTTCTTCGCCAGCGCCGTACCCAGCGAGTCGATGAAGTTCACGCGCTGCGTGGGCGGCAACCCGAACCGCTCCGCGTTCGTCACCGAACGCCGCGCCAGTTCGATCGCCTCGTCCAGGTTCCGGCCCTGCGAGGTCAGCAGATACGACAGGTTGTTCAGCGTGATCGGCTCCTCCGGGATCACCGTCAGCGCCTCGCGGTACACGCGCTCGGCGTCGTCGAAGCGCCCCAGCAGTTCGTACACCGTGGCCGCGAGCAGCGCGCCGCCGCCGGCACGCTCCTGCGTCGGCAGCGACTCGATGATGCTGACCGACTGGAGATAATCAGACTCCGCGCCGGTCCGGCTCGCGAGGTCGTACCACGCCTGCGCCAGCGTCCGCTTGCCGGCCGCCGACTGGCCCACGTACCGTTCGCTGCGCTCGAGCCACGAACGCACCGCGGGCGGATCGTTCGTCAG
>JBQLZI010000363.1:0-1831 GCA_052168195.1 Phycisphaerales bacterium | reverse complement strand
CCTCGGCGCCCATGGCGCGGAGGTCGTGATGGCCCGCTCCGACGTCACCAAGGGCCACCCCGAGTACTACCAGGACGTCGCGGCCCGCCTCGCGAAAGAGATCCCCAACGCCTTCTACATCAACCAGTTCGCCAACGACCACAACTGGAAGGCCCACTACGAGACCACCGCGCCGGAGATCTGGGACCAGACCGAGGGCAAGGTCGACGCCGTCGTCCTGGGCGTGGGCTCCGGCGGCACGCTCACCGGCATCGCCAAGTTCCTCAAAGAGAAGAACCCTGACGTCAAGATCATCGTGGGCGACCCCGAGGGCTCGATCATCGCGCCGCTCGTGAACGAGGGCAAAGAGGTCGAACCCGGCTCGTGGATGATCGAGGGCATGGGCGAGGACTTCGTGCCCCCGGTGTGCCACCTCGACCTCGCCGACGAGGCCGTCGCCGTAAGCGACAAAGACGCGTTCCTCGCGGGCCGCGAACTGCTGCGCAAGGAGGGCATCCTCGCGGGCTCGTCGTCGGGCGCGCTGCTGCACGCGGCCATGATCTGGTGCCGCAAGCAGAAAGAACCCAAGACCGTCGTCACGTTCATCTGCGACTCGGGCGCGAAGTACCTGAGCAAGATGTACAACGACTACTGGATGACCGACCAAGGCTTCATCGAGCGCGAGAAGACGGGCGACCTCCGCGACCTGATCTCGCGGCGTCACGCCTTCCGCGAGGACTACACGCTCACGCCTTCCGACCCGGTGCGCCAGGCGCACAAGACGATGATGCTCTACGGCATCTCGCAGATGGCCGTCGTCGAGCCCTCGAAGTCGAAGAAAGGCCACGACTCGGTCGTCGGCGTGATCGACGAGAGCGACATCCTCCTCGCGCTCGACCGCGCGGGCGCCGACGCGCTCGAACGCCCTGTCCGCGACCTGATGACCACCCGTCTTGAGACCGTCAAGCCCACCGCCTCTGTCAAGGATCTGATGCCCATCTTCCGCGCCGACCGCGTCGCGATGGTCGTCGACGAGGAAGGCGAGTACCACGGCCTCATCACCCGCATCGACATGATCAACTTCCTCCGCGCCCAACTCGCGTGAACCGTTTCCGCCTCCCCTCCTATCGAGTGCGCAGCATGAGACGGGAGGGGTGAGGGGGAGGGCTACACACCCTTCTCTCCCTCTTCTCCTGCTCCGCATTGCCCATTGCCGACTGCCCATTGCCCGAGATCCCCCCATGATCGACCCCTCGCGCGCCAAGATCGCCACCAAATGCATCCACGCCAACCAGCGCCCCGACCCCGTCACCGGCGCCGTGATGCCCGCGATCTCCGTCTCGTCCACCTACGCGCAGACCTCGCCCGGCCAGCACGCCGGCTTCGAGTACTCGCGCTCCCACAACCCCACTCGCTACGCGCTTGAGCGCATGATCGCCGGGCTTGAAGGTTCGGGCGTCCCTGAGTCCGCCGACGCGTCCTGTGGCGGGTTCGCGTTCGCGTCGGGCATGGCCGCCATCGCCACCCTTCTCGACACGCTCGACACCGGCGACCACGTCGTCGCGATGGACGACCTCTACGGCGGAACGAACCGCCTTTTCCGGAAGGTGCGCGAGCGCTCCGCGGGGCTGAACTTCTCCTTCGTCGACCTCTCCGACGCGCGCAACGTCGAACAGGCGATCACCGACAAGACGAAACTCGTCTGGATCGAGACCCCCACGAACCCCACGCTCAAACTCGCCGACCTGCGCGCCATCAGCGACATCGCGAAGAAGAAGAACCCGAACATCCTCGTCGCCTGCGACAACACCTTCGCGACGCCCGTCAACCAGCGCCCGCTCGAACACGGGTG
>JBQLZI010000362.1:0-1835 GCA_052168195.1 Phycisphaerales bacterium | reverse complement strand
CTCCCGCGGGCGAGAACGCGCTTCTTCCTCCCCGCTACCCGCTGCCTCATGCCTCTTGCCTTCTTCTCCCCATGAAAACCCTCTACCTCATCGACGGCCACGCCCAGATGTTCCGCGGATTCCACGCGATCCGCGCCCCCATGTCGTCGCCCGTCACCCGCGAACCCACCAACGCCACCTTCGCGTTCGTCGGGATGCTCCTCAAACTCTTGCGCCAGAACAAGCCCGACTACCTCGCCGTCGTATTCGACGTCTCGGGCGACCGCGAGACCTTCCGCTCGACCATCTACCCCGACTACAAGGCCACGCGCCCCCCGCCGCCCCAGGACCTCCCCGTCCAGATCGAGCGCTGCGCCGACATCCTCCGCACCCTCAACGTCCCCGTGCTCGGCGTCGAAGGCGTCGAAGCGGACGACGTCATGGCGACCCTCGCCACGCGCCTCACCAAGGACGCCGACGGCGAGCCGCTGCGCGTCCGACTCGTCAGCAAGGACAAAGACCTCCAGCAGGTCCTCGACGACGCCCGCGTCGAGATGTACGACATCCACACCGACGAGGTCTATGACGTCGCGCGACTCCTCGACGAGAAGAAGATCACCCCCGCGCAGGTCATCGACATGCTCGCCCTCATGGGCGACAACGTCGACAACGTGCCCGGCGTCGAGGGTGTCGGACCCAAGACCGCCGCAGATCTCATCAACAAGTACGAAACCCTCGACAACCTCCTCGCCCACGCCGACGAGATCAAGGGCAAGCGCGGCGAGAAACTCCGCGCGGCTGCCGACCAACTCGCGCTCTCGCGCCGCCTCGTCACCCTCGATTGCGCCGTCGACGTCGACTTCGACCTCGCCGACGCGCAGGTCGACCGCTTCAACCTCGCCGCGCTCCTACCCGTCCTCCAGGAACTCGGCTTCAACCGCTACCAGGACGAGGTGAAGCAACTCCTCGGCGAGGCGCCCGGCGCGGCCGCAACGCACACCTCCACGAAGCCCGCGCCGCGCAAAGCCGCGGGCGACCCGTTTCAGGACTCGCTCTTCGGCGCCGACGAGCCCGAACCAACCGGTCCCGTCGCCCTCCCCCGCGACAACTACCGCGCCGTCACGACCAAGCGGGACCTCGACGCCCTCGTCAAACAACTCAAAGCGCTCGAGTCCTGCTTCGCCATCGACACCGAGACCACCGGCCTCTCCCCGCTCGACAGCAAACTCTGCGGCGTCAGCATCGCTGTCGCGCACGGCGACGCCTGCTACATCCCCGTTCGCTCCCCCGACCCGTCGATGCATCTCGACGAGCGCGCCGTCCTCGACGCGCTCCGGCCGGTCCTTGAAGACCCATCCATCGCGAAGTGCGGCCACAACCTCAAGTACGACCTCCTCGTCCTCCGCGCCCACGGCGTCGAACTCCGCGGCGTCGCCTTCGACTCCATGGTCGCCTCCTACCTCGTCGACCCCTCGCGTTCCTCCCACAAACTCGACTTCCTCGCCCTCGACCTGCTCAAGCACGCCTGCATCCCCATCGCCGACCTCATCGGTTCGGGCAAGACGCAGAAGACCTTCGACACCGTCCCGCTCGACCGCGCCGCCATCTACGCCGCCGAAGACGCCGACGTCTCGCTCCAACTGCGCGACGCGCTGCTCCCCCAGGTCCGCGAGATGCACCTCGAGTCGCTGATGAACGACCTCGAGACCCCGCTCGTCGAGGTCCTCGCCGAACTCGAATGGAACGGCATCGCCTGCGACCCCGACGAACTCGACCGCCAGGCCGCGCGCCTCGCCGCCCGCATCGACCAACTCCGTGCGCAGATCGACGAACACGCCCCGCGCCCGTTCAACCCC
>JBQLZI010000361.1:0-1838 GCA_052168195.1 Phycisphaerales bacterium | reverse complement strand
CGCCGAAGTTCGCCTGACGCATCCCGCCCTGCACGTCGCCGAGCCGCTCGTAGGCGTAGGCCAGTTGCATCGCGAGAACGGGGTCGTCCTGCGCGTCGTCGCGGAGCCGATCGAAGTTCGTCGCGGCCGTCTCCACCAGTTCACGGCCGGTGCGCAGTTGTCCGGGGCGCGTGTCGACCTCGTCGTAGATCGAGATCAGGCTGCCGGAGATGGTCTGGAGTTGCTCGAACCGGCGCTGCGCCAGGTCGCGCTGCGCTTCGGCGTCGCGCCGCGCAGCGTCCGCCGCAGTGCGCTCGCTGACGGCCTGCTGCTGCATGTAGGTCGTGCCCGCCATCCCCAGCACGAGCGTGCCCATCACGGCCGACGCCGCGACCACGCTCGCACGGTTGCGGCGCACGAACTTCGAGGCGCGGTACCCGATCGTGTCGGGCCGGGCGATCACCGGCATGCCGTGGAGGTGCCGCTCGATGTCGCGCGCGAGTTCCTCCGCCGACGAATACCGGCGCTGCGGCTCCTTGCGCAGCGCCATGAGCACGATGTTGTCGAGGTCGCCGCTCAACCGCCGACGGAGCCGCTCGAGCCGCCCGTCGCGGGCGTGGCTGACTTCCACGGGCGTGATGCGCCGCGTCGTGAGCTCGCCCGTCTTCGTGCGTGTGCGGATTTCTTCGACGCGAGAGAGCGCGGTGCTCGGCCGTTCGGGGTCCTGTTCGCAGATCAGGCGTTCGAGTTCGTCCTGCGTGCTCCGCTCGACTTTGTACGGCCGATGGCCCGTGAGCAGTTCGAACAGGATCACACCGAGCGAATAGATATCGCTCGACGTCGTGATCGGCGCCTGCCGCACCTGCTCGGGGCTGGCGTACTCCGGCGTCATGACGCGGAACCGCGTCAGCGTCGGCGCGTGCTCGACGAGCGCGAGGTCCGGGTTCAGCAGTTTCGCGATGCCGAAGTCGAGGAGTTTCGGGTCGCCCTTCTCGGTGACGAGGATGTTCGCCGGCTTGAGATCGCGGTGGACCACCAAATTCTGGTGCGCGAAGTGCACGCCCTCGCAAACGCGTATGAACAGACGCAGCCGGTCCTCGATATTGAGACGCCGCCGGTCGCAGTACGTGTCGATCGGCTGCCCCTCGACGTATTCCATCGCGAGGTAGGGCATGCCGTCGTCGGTCATCCCGCCGTCGACGAGGCGGGCGATGGACGGGTGGTTCATCGCGGCCAGGATGCGCCGCTCGGTCTTGAACCGTGCGATGATCTGCTCGGAATCGATCCCGCGCCGAACGCACTTGATCGCGACGCGAGCGGCAAACTGGCTGTCCTCGCGCGCGCCCAGATAGACCTCGCCCATGCCGCCGGAACCCAGTTTCCCCAGGATCCTGTACGGGCCGATGCGTTCGGGGTAGGGGGGCTTGCGGAACGTCGACGCGGTCGAGGTGGAGGCGCCCGGCCCCGCTCCGGCCGTCGGCGCGGCGGTGGGGGTCTCATCCGGGTTCGGCGTCGGCGTGTGGTCGGGACGCTCAGTGTCAGACATGGTCTTGCCTCGCCGTGTGTTGCGCGCACGGACCGTCTGTGAAGCCGGGCAAGCCCGGAGGCGCGGTCGCACGCATTCTGAACGGTACCAGCGGACAATGGACGGGAAACCCGGGAAAACCACTGATTCGAAATGAATGACGCCGCCGTACCTTGGGACAACTGCGCCGCCTCCGGTCAAGGGCGACGGGTGGTGCGCCAGCGTTCCGCGTTCCAGAGGGAAGCACTCGTCCCATGCGCACCCGGTCATCATCGTTGTCGTGGTTTACCGCCATCCTGGCGGCGGGAACCTGTGCCGCCGGACCCACCGGGTC
>JBQLZI010000360.1:0-1871 GCA_052168195.1 Phycisphaerales bacterium | reverse complement strand
CCGCTTCTTCGGCGGCCTGACCCAGGCGCAGGCGGCGTCGGTCCTTAGCCTCCCCACCACCACCGCCGAGCGGCACTGGACGTACGCCCGGGCGTGGCTCTATCGGGAACTCTCGCGCGAAAAAGAATCCTGACCACGCGGGGGGCGCGAGCCCTCGATCTCGCATTGGAAGAGAGCCCCGCTGCACCCCGGGGCCGCTGGAGCCGTCCATGCCCCCACGCGACATCGAAGCCATTTTCCACGAAGCCCGCTCGCTCGAAGGCGCGGACCGCGCCGCGTACCTCGACCGGGCCTGCGGCGCCGACACCGAGCTGCGCGAACAAGTGGAAGCCCTGCTCGCCGCCGACGACATGGCGAGCCGATTCCTCGGCGACGCGACCGAACTGGAAACCATCGGCGGCGACCCGAACACACCGGCGAACACACCGACGAGCAAGGCGCCCAAGCCGACCGTTGAGGCCGCGGGCGAGATCATCGACCGCTACAAACTCCTCCAGAACATCGGCGAGGGCGGCTTCGGCACGGTCTGGCTGGCCGAGCAGAGCGAGCCCGTCGTCCGGCGTGTCGCGATGAAGGTCATCAAGCTGGGCATGGACACCAAGCAGGTGATCGCGCGGTTCGAGGCCGAGCGTCAGGCCCTGGCGATGATGGACCACCCCAACATCGCGCGTGTGTTCGACGCGGGCACAACATCGAGCGGCCGCCCCTACTTCGTGATGGAGTACATCCGGGGCGTCCCGATCCTGGAGTATTGCGACAACCAGAAGCTCGACACCCGCGCACGGCTCGCGCTGTTCACGCAGGTCTGCAACGCGCTCCAGCACGCGCACCAGAAGGGGATCATCCACCGAGACGTCAAGCCCAGCAATGTGCTGGTGACCATGCACGACGGCGTCGCCGTGCCCAAGGTGATCGACTTCGGCATCGCCAAGGCGACCAGCCAGAAACTCACCGAAAAGACGCTCTTCACCGAGCACCACCAGATGGTGGGCACGCCCGCCTACATGTCGCCCGAACAGGCGGAGATGAGCGCGCTCGACGTCGACACGCGCAGCGACATCTATTCGCTCGGCGTCCTTCTGTACGAGATGTTGACCGGCTCCACACCGTTCGACACGCGCGAACTGCTGCGCAAAGGGTTCGCAGAGATGATGCGCGTGATCCGCGAGGACACGCCCCACAAGCCGTCGACGCGCCTCTCGACGCTCAACGAGACGGCCTCGCGCACCGCGGAACTCCGGCGCACCGACGTCAGACGCCTCGGCGCGACGCTGCGCGGCGACCTCGACTGGATCGTCATGAAGTGCCTCGAGAAGGACCGCACGCGCCGCTACGAGACGGCGAACGGGCTCGCCGCCGACATCGCGAGGCACCTCAGCAACCGGCCGGTCACCGCCGGCCCGCCCAACGCGGTCTACCTCGTGCGCAAGTTCGTACGGCGCCACCGCGCAGGCGTGCTCGCGGGCGGCGCGGTGGCCGCTGCGCTTGTGCTGGGCGTCATCGGCACGACGTGGGCGATGCTGCACGCCATGGACGAGAAGGCCCGTGCCGATGAGAACGCCGCGCAGGCCATCGCGGCGAAAGCCGAAACGCAGGAACGTGCGGAACAACTGGAGCGCGTCGCCGCATTCCAGGCAAGCAGTCTCTCCGACATCGATGTGCCGCAGATGGGCGTGCGCCTCCGCAAAGGCCTCCTCGAGAGCGTGCGCACCGGCGCATCGCGGCGCGGCGTAGACGCGGGCGCGGCCCAAGCCGCCATCGAACAGACCGATGTTCTTCTCGCCGACGCCGACTTCACTGGGATCGCGCTCGCCGCGCTGGAAGAGAACATCTTCGCGCCCTCGCTGAAGACCATCGAGACGCAGTTCGCC
>JBQLZI010000359.1:0-1829 GCA_052168195.1 Phycisphaerales bacterium | reverse complement strand
CGGCTTCTTTTCCTTGTACTGGTCGAGGATCCACTCAAGGCCCGAGCGGTTGCCGAGCCTGTAGTCCCAGACCGCTGGCGGGATGCCGGAGAGCTGGGTCTCGCTGTCGAGCACGATGATGCCGTTGTCCTTGTCGGCCTTGAGCTTCGGCGTCGGCGCGACGCCGGCCTCCCGCGCCTTGTCGTCGGGCGTGTCGGTGCGCTGAAGCGGCCAGGGCTCGACCGTCTCGTAGGTGATGTGCAAATCCATCAGCCGTTCGCCCCACGCGGCCCATTGCCAGAAATCGGGATAGAACGGGATGCGCGGGAACTCGCGCTTCAGATTGATCGCATAGGTCTCGCGATAGACCGGATCGTGCAGCACGCCGTAGCAGTAATGGAAGATCGCGTCCCTGGTGATCGGGCGATCCTTGTTCTTGCCGTAGTGCGCCTCGAACTGGCGCAGGCCCCAATCGGTGATGTTGTCGACCCGCTCGCCTGAGGCGGTGTAGCGGTAGCGGGGCAGTATTTGAGTTCCACCAGAGGCGGGGCTCACGAAATTTAGATCGGGGATACGGTCGAGAGCGAGTATGTAGTACGGCCTTCCAGTAGAATCTCCCATAAATACCACAGAAGGATTCTCAGTTTTTCCGTCTCCAAATATTAGTGGAATCTGATAGTTCATTCCATTCAAATGGCGATCACGATACATCCATTTTTTGCAAAATGAGCGGTAGTTTGCAGTAATTATGGAATCTGTACTAAATGTCTTTGCAATTCCGTTAGCTCTGTATTTTTCGAGCTCCCGGTCCCATTTGATCATATTTCGGTCTGCATAATCCGGGTCACGGCGCGAATTTTCGTAGGTTTCGACGAGGTAACGAGCCTTTGCCTCCAGTCCTTCGTGCGAAAAATCGTAGACCCACTCATCACGAAATGTCCCCACACCACGAGAAAACAGCTTGAAGACTGCGTGGTGACCACGTTTTCCTGCCTTTGCGTTTTTTGAGCAGAGTGGAACCAAATCGTCCCAATCGTTCTCGATCTGATTGATCCAGTAGTGCCGCTTGGATGGGATGATGGTCTCCGTCGCCAGCGAAGACAGATGCGCCCCGGCGAGAAAGGCGAGCTTGTCGTCGGCGCGCTCCATCTCCGGCCGGCGGGCATAGCGGATGACCGCGTCCGCCTTGCCCTTCTTCTTGACGAAGAAGGAGATCGCCACGCCGGTCTGGATGCCGAACACGTTATGGGTGGTGCCGGAGAGTTTCGGATTGGCGCGCACGTCGCCGCCGAGATCGACCACCCGGATTTCCGCGAACTCCTTCGCCACCACCTTGCGGAACCCGTCGAAGGTCCGGCTGTCGATGAAGCTGCGATTGGTGATGAAGGCGATCACGCCGTCATCGTGCAGCCGGTCCGACGCCCAGCGGAAGAACCGGGCATACATGTCGTAGACCTTGGTCTTCTGGGCCGTCGATTGCGCGATATAGGTCGACTTGATGGTCTGATCGATCTGCTTGTAGGTGCGGTTCTTGTTGTTTTCGTTCTCGTTCTGCTGGTTGGCGTTGTAGGGCGGGTTGCCGATGATCACCGAGATCTTGCGCCGGTTCTGGCGCCTGATGCGCTCGATGTTCTCGTCGCTCATCGCCCCGAACAGATCGTGCTGGTGGCCCGAGCGGATGCCGAGCGCGGTCACATTGTCGAGCGTGTCGACGAAGCAGAGATTGGGGAACTCGGCGTACTGCCCGGTGATCGCGGCGTAGGTCGCCTCGATGTTCAGATTCGCCACATAGTAGGGCAGGATCACCACCTCGTTGGCGTGCAGCTCGTTGCGGTATTTGTGGGCGAGCT
>JBQLZI010000358.1:0-1892 GCA_052168195.1 Phycisphaerales bacterium | reverse complement strand
TGTCGCAGTTCCGCGACATCCCCCACCTCATGTGCCCCGTCGTCACCGAGATGGGCAAGGCCGCCGCCATCCTCGAGTGGGCGGTCACCAAGATGGACGAGCGCTACGAACTCCTCGCGGAGGCGGGCGTCCGCGACATCGACGGCTACAACGCGCTCGAACGCGAGGACCTCTTCGAACGCCTCGGCGCCGAGACCGAGGAAGAGCAGATCCGCATCCCCAAGCGCCTGCCGCGCATGGTCTACATCATCGACGAACTCGCCGACCTGATGATGACCAACAAGGAGGTCGAGACCTCGATCGTCCGCCTCGCGCAGAAGGCCCGCGCCGTAGGCATCCACCTCATCCTCGCCACGCAGCGCCCGCAGGCCAACGTCGTCACCGGGCTCATCAAGTCCAACATGCCCGGGCGGCTGGCGTTCAAGGTCGCCAGCGCCATGGACTCGCGCATCGTGCTCGACCAGAAAGGCGCCGAACTCCTCTTGGGCCAAGGCGACATGCTCTTCGTCTCGCCGCGCTCCCACAAACTCCTGCGCTCGCAGGGCACGCTCGTCGACGACTCCGAGGCCCGCAAGGTCGTCAAGTTCATGCGCACCGTCGCGGCGCCCTCGTTCGAGCGCCAACTCGTCCAGTTGCGCTCCGCCAACGATCCGGAAACCGGCGACGAGGACTGGCGCGACACCGCCGAGAAGGACCCGCTTTTCGAGAAGGCCGTCGAGATCATCCTCGAGACCCAGCGCGGCAGCGTCTCGCTGCTGCAGCGCCGCCTCGCGATCGGCTACACCCGCGCCTCGCGCCTCATCGATCTCATGGGCATGGCCGGCATCCTCGGCGAGCACAAGGGCTCCGTCGCCCGCGAGGTCATGATCTCCGGCGAGGAATGGGCCGCGATGAAGGCCCAGGCCGAGAAGGACGCCGAGGACACCCTCTGGAAGGGCAACGCCTCGCCCGCGAACGTCGACGCCGCGCGCTCCAACGGCGCCGCGACCGTGGCCCGCCTTGCGCCCGCGACCGAACCGCCCCCCTTCGACGCCGACGACGAGATCGACGACGAGTCCGAGCAGGACGAGGACGAAGACGCCGAGGCGGTCGACGAAGCCGACGAGGAAGAGGAATACGAGGACGAGGAAGACGACGGCGAACTCGTCGACGAGGATGAAGAGGAGTACGAGGAAGAGGACGAGGACGACGCCGAACTCGAGGACGCCGAGGATTCCGAAGAGGAAGACGAAGAGGAGCCCGAGGACGACGAGGAGTACGAGTACGAATACGAGTACGTCGACGAGGACGAGGAAGAGGAAGGCGACGAAGAAGAGGGCGACGACGACGAACTCGTCGACGAGGACGAAGAGGAGTATGACGAGGAAGAGGACGAGGACCTCGAAGACGAGGACGACGCGCCGGAGATCGACACCTCCGCCGCCCGCCGCCCGAAATCCAAGCGTTGATCGCCTTCACGCTTTCGCGCCCGCGTGAGGGCCGCGCGACGGTCGCTCACATCGCGCGCACGAAGAACGCGATCCCCGCGACCCAGAGCGCGACCGTCCAGATCGCCACGAGCCGCTCGAACGCGCCGCGCGTCGACGCCGCGCCGCTCGCCGCCGCAGCGAGCGCGACGACCACGCTCACGAGCGCGCCCCACCACCCCCACGCCGCGCCCAGCGCGCTGAGCACCACGGCCGTGACGATCCACGCCCACGCCAGGCGCATCGCGCCGGCGCGGCCGAGTTTGGTCGCCGTCGTGCGCCACCCGCGCAGGGAGTCCGTCGGCTGATCGCGCGTGACGCACAGCAGCATCGTCAGCCCCAGCAGCACCGAGCCCAGCAGCGTCGCGCCCACCGCGTGCCGGTCGAGCGTGGTGTGCCCGAACACGCCCACGAGCGCCAGCGGCG
>JBQLZI010000357.1:0-1899 GCA_052168195.1 Phycisphaerales bacterium | reverse complement strand
AGAGGCCCAGCGCAGGCGCGAGCGCTCTGCGGAGCAGTCGCAGGAAGCCGAGCGCATCGTCCGCGAGTTGATCGAGCAGGCCCGTCAGCAACAGCAAGAGCAGCAGGAGCAGCAACCCGGCCAGCAGGGCGAAGACGCCTCCCAGAGCGGCGAGCAGGAGCAGCAAGCCCGCCGGGAGCCGGGAACCGAGCAGCAGAGTTCCGCGTTCGATGAAGGCAACCAGTCGCGTTCGCTGGCCGAGCGGCTGCTCGATCGCGAGAAGCGTCAACGCGAGCAGCGCGAGCGCGCCCGCGAGATGCAGCGCGGCCAGGCGCCCGTCGTCGACAAGGACTGGTGAAGGAGACGACCATGCGCACTGCCATCACCCGCGTGCTTTCCGGCTGGCTTCGCGTCGCTCCGCTCGGCGCGGCGGCGCTCGTCGCGGCGCAGAGCCCCGCGCTCGCCGCGCAGTCCGTCACGCCGATCCGCGTGGCGGCGGAGGTGGAGAGCCAAGAGGTTTACGTCGGTCAGCCGTTCCTGTTGCAGGTGACGGTCGAGGGCGACACGCGGAGCCAGCCGCCGGAGATCCCCTTTCTTGATGGCTTCCGCGTGGAGGATCGCGGCTCGTCGACCAGCAGCGAGATCGTGTTCGACGGCACGCGGACCGTGGAGCGGGCGCGGCGTGTGTTCCAGTACGCGCTCACGGCGACGAAACTCGGCGAACTGTCGATCCCGCCCATCGAGGTGCGCACGCGCGACGGCGTGAAGCGCACCGAGCCGGTCCGCGTCACGGTCATCGAGCCGGGCGAACTCGACGATTTCAAGCTCCGGCTCGAGGTGAGCGACGAGCGCGTCTACGCGGGCGAGCCGGTCACGCTGCAACTGACGTGGTATCTCGCCCACGAGGTGCAGCGCGCGGCGTTCTCGATGCCGTCGCTCCCGAGCGGGTTCCGCATGTATTCGCCCGCGGACGACGGGCTGACGCCCGCGCACTTCCAGAGCGGGCAGTACTTCGAGGTGAACTTCCTTGGCGAGCGCAGCGTGGCTCGGGCAGGGCGCAGCGAGATCGACGGGCGCCAGTTCTTCACGCTGACGATTGAGAAACTCCTGCTTCCCGGCGAGCCGGGCGAGTTCGAACTCGGGCCGGCGACGGTGGCGTTCACCGAGACGTCGCGCTCGCCGCGACGGTCGGTCTTCGACAACCCGCTCTTCAACGCGTCGTCGGCGCGCACGCAGGTCGTCGCGAGCGAGGCGGTGCGCGTTTCGGTCGAGCCGCTGCCGACGGCGGGGCGGCCGTCCGGGTTCAGCGGGCTTGTGGGGGAGTACCGCGTCGAGGGGGCGGTGGACCGGACGGAGGCGCGCGTCGGCGACCCGATCACGCTCACGGTCACCGTGCGCGGCGAAGGGCCGGCGGACGAGATCCCCACGCTGGATCTCTCGGGCCAGCCCGGCTTCGAGAGCGCGTTCAAGTTGACGGGCGAGCGCCCGACCGTGGAGATCCTGCCCGACGGCAAGCGATTCACCACCATGATCCGCGCGCGCTCGGGCGAGGTGACCGAGGCGCCGCCGATCGAACTGACGTACTTCGATCCCGAGGCGGGCGAGTACCGCACGGCGGCGAGCGATCCGATCCCGCTGCGCATCGAGGAAGCGGACCGCGTGTCGCTGCCGACGACGGCGGCGCGTTCGGGTGGATTGCGCGAGATGGAGCAGGAGCGTGAGGACGCGTCGTCGCGGTCGGCGCCGCGCGAGGTGACGCTCGACGATCTCTCGGCGCGAGAAGGCGGGGCGCTCGCGCTGCTCCGCGGGCCGCTCGGTGTTGCGCTGGTGTCGATCCCGCCGGCGGCGGCGTTGGCGCTTGCCGCTGGCGTGGCCGTGGCGCGGAAGCGCCGGGCCGACCCGTCGCGCGCCAGGCGCATG
>JBQLZI010000356.1:0-1904 GCA_052168195.1 Phycisphaerales bacterium | reverse complement strand
CCGACTTCCAGCCGCGATCATCAGGCGACGCGCTGCCCATCGAACAAACGAACTTCGCGCGCCTGTTCACCGGCGGCCCGACGCCGAACGCCGACGGCCCCGGAACCGGCATCATCCTCCGCAACACCGGCTCGTACTACGGGCTTCGCTGCCAGCCCGAGCCAGGATCTCGCCTCACCGCCGACACGCCCCTCATCGTCCGCGCGTACATCCTCGCCTTCCCCGGGGCGCCCGTGATCCGCGTCGACGCCGACGCCGGCCCGAGCCAGAACGCCGACGGCACCCAGCGCCTCCTGTACCCGCTCGACCTCAACACCGCCGTGCCCGCGCTCGATTCCACCGTTGCCGCCGTCGTCTCCACCCACACCGTCGATGTCGAAGGCGACCGCACCGCCATCACGCCCGGCATGGGATGCACCTACCTCATCCCGGGCTCGAGCGGTTCACTGTCCATTGTCGAGTCCGTCGAATATCTGCCCCTCGAAGACCGCACACGCATCACGGTGGAGCGCCGTCACGACGTCGACCCCCCGGTCGGCGCAACGCTGCGCTTCGGGCCCGTCACCGTCGAGACCGTGCAGCACCCCTTCAACCCGGCGCTGCCCGGCTTCGAATGGCGCGGCCTGCAACTCACGCGCACCAGCGGCCCCGACCGCGCCGGCCTGGTCATCTACGCCTACGACGCGTTCAACCCCGAGCACGGCGGCTTCGCCATCGGCCCCGCGGGATGGTCCGGCCACGGCTACGACGACCAGATCGAAGCGTCATTCTCGATCGCACACGATCAGTGGATCGCCGCAGCCGACGTCGATCTCTGGCTCCAGTTCATCGCCCACCAGTTCTCCTCGCCAAACAGCATGGAGCGCATGCGCGCCGAGATCGCCGCCGCGTCGCCGACAACCGAGGTGGTTTGGGTCGGCTGTGTCGAGTTCGAAGACGGCGACACCCACGAGAGTTGGCACCGCTTCATCCTCCAGAACGCCAAGGCCTCTGGTATCCCCGGGATCACCGTCTTCGACCACCCGCTGACCGGCTCTTTCTTCGATGGCGCGGTCGACGGCTTCTACGTCGCGGGCAACCACCTCACCGCGCGCGGCAACGCCGCCATCGCCCGCGCAACCCTCGACGTCCTGCGCACCGCCGCACGCTGGCCCGGAGACGCCAACAACGACGCCCGCGTCGACTTCGCCGACCTCAACGCCATCCTCTCCAACTTCGGCACGAGCGGCCCCGCCGACGGCTCCCACCCGGGCGACGCGACCCTCGACGGCGTCGTCGACTTCTCAGACCTCAACGCAGCGTTGACCAATTTCGGCACATCCGCGCTCGACTGACATCCGAATCGCTCCGCGTGCCCGCGCGAACCGACCTCCCGACCAAGACCTGCGCCGTCTGCGGCCGCGTCATCACATGGCGCCGCAAGTGGACCCGCGACTGGGACAACGTGCGCTACTGCTCCGACGCCTGCCGCCGCCGCGCGCGAAACGCCTCAGCCAGTCAGCGCGACGCCGACCTCGAGCGCGCCGTGCTCACGCTGCTCCGATCGCGCAATCGCGGCGCAACGATCTGCCCTTCCGAAGCCGCCCGCGCCGTCGACCAAGAAAACTGGCGCACGCTCATGGAGCCCGCCCGCGCCGCGGCCCGCCGGCTCGTCGACCAGGGCCTCGTCCAGATCACCCAGCGCGGGCGCCCCGTCGATCCCTCAACCGCGCGGGGGCCCGTCCGCGTCCGGCTCGTCCCCCTCGGTTGACGATCGCTCCTCGACCTCGGTCTGCTCCCACATCCTTATCTTCGCCGCAAAGCCCGCCCGCGCGATCAGGTGCGCAGCGACCGGCGCGGTCAGGAAGAAGAACGCGACGATCAGCATCGCCTCGACGGCGATCGCCAGACTCCCGAACTGCGCG
>JBQLZI010000355.1:0-1909 GCA_052168195.1 Phycisphaerales bacterium | reverse complement strand
CCCTGCCGCTCCGTGCCCAGCGCGAGATCGACGCTCCCTCCCGAAACGGCGAAACCCTGAACCACATCGACGTTGTTGATCCGCCCCGGCGCCTCGTGCGCCACGCGGCCGCTGAGGTCGTACGCGATGATCCCGCGCTGCTTGTCTGTCCCCAAAATCAGACTCCGCGACGGATCGGTCGGGTGAATCCAGATGGCCGGATCGTCCGCCGCGTCGCCGTCGGTCAGCACCGGCTCGGTCTCGAACGCCGGCCGCACGGCTTGCAACGCAGACGACGAACCGCCCCTGTGCGCACAGCCCGCGAATACACAAGTCGCCGCGCCCAACGCCAGAGTCACAAGAGATGAGGTGCGCATCGTGTCAGCGTACCGGCACGACCGTCCCCGCGCCTCACACCTTGGTGAGCCGCGCCGCCCCGACGCCGTTCTGGCCGTTCACACCCGCGTGCACGCCGTTCGTCCCGCCGCGCTCGCCGGCCATCCGCCCCTCGTGCTCCGCCATCTGCCGCTCGAACCGCGCCTCCACCGGGTCGCCGCTCTTGGTCAGCGGCGCCAGGAGCACGTACAGCGCCGGGATCACGAACAGCGTCAGCAGCGTCGCGAAGCCCATCCCGCCCACGATGACCTCGCCGATCGCACGCCGACCCTCCGCGCCCGCGCCCCCCGCCAGCACCAGCGGCAGCGCGCCCAGAATCGTGCTGATCGCCGTCATCAGGATCGGGCGAAGACGCGTCATCGCCGCCTCCTTCGCCGCCTCCCTCGGGCTCTTCCCCGTCCGCGCCAACTGGTTCGCGAACTCCACCATCAAAATGCCGTTCTTCGCCATCAAACCGATGAGCAGGATCAGCCCGATCTGGCTGTAGATGTTCAGCGACTCGCCCGTGAAGTAGAGCGCCCCCAGGCCGCCCGTCACCGCCAGCGGCACGCTCACCATGATCGTCACCGGGTGGATCACGCTCTCGAACTGCGCCGCCAGCGCGAGGTACACCAAGATCAGCGCCATCCCGAACGTGATGTACAACTGCACCGACGAGTCCTTGTACTCCAGCGACTCCCCCAGATAGTTGATCGTCACGCCGGGAGGCAGCCGCTCCACCACCGCCTCGTTCAGCCGGTCCAGCGCGTCGCCGAGCGTGTACCCGGGATTCATCGAGCCCGTGATCACGACCGACGGCACGCGGTTCACCCGGCGCAACTCACGCACCGTCCCCCGCTCCTCCAACGTCACCACGCTCGACAGCGGGATCAGTTCGTTCGTCGTCCCGCTGCGCACATAGATGTCCGACAGGTCGTTCGGCGACGAACGCTCCGCCGGATCGGCCTGCAGGATCACCTCGTACAACTCGCCGCGATCGAAGAACTCCGTGACCTCGCGCCCGCCCAGGAACGTCTGCAGCGCGCGGCCGATCGCCGCCACGTCGACGCCCACGTCAATCGCACGCTCGCGGTCGATGCGCACGGCCAATTGCGGCGACGTCGCCTCGAAGTCCGCGCGCAGGTCTCGGAACATCGGCTCGCCGGAAACCTCCGACACCACCGTGTCCGCCCAGTCGCGCGCCGTCTCGAAGTCCGGCCCGCCGACCGCGAACTGGATCGGCTGCCCCCCTCCTCGGATGCCGAGCCCCGCCGGCAGGTACGCGAAAACTCGCGCGCCGGGAATCGCCGCGAGTTTCGGCGACAGTTCGTCCACGATCTGAATCGGCGAAATCTCGCGATCGTCCCAGGGCAGCGTTCGCGCGATGATCCGCGCCGTGTTCACGCCGCTCGCCCCACCCCAGCCGGGCGACAGGATCGTGATCACGCGGTCCAGCGGCCCGCCGCGGGTGTTGTCGCCCACGCCGTCCGGCCCCCAGTACGGCAGCAGCAGCGCCTCGACCTTCGCCACCTGCTCGGCCGTGTACTCGAGCGAC
>JBQLZI010000354.1:0-1927 GCA_052168195.1 Phycisphaerales bacterium | reverse complement strand
AGGAGCAGATCGACGTCTTCCCGGGCAAGGCCCTCGACAACGAACTCGCCAGCAACGTCGTCGACCTCTGCCCCGTCGGCGCGCTCCTCGACAAAGACTTCCTCTTCGCCCAGCGCGTCTGGTTCCTCAAGCAGACACCCTCCATCGACGGCGTCACCGCCAGCGGCGACAACATCTGGATCGAGCACAACGAGGGCCGCGTCTACCGCGTCAAGCCCCGCGACAACGAACAGATCAACAAGTGGTGGATCACCGACGAGGTCCGCTACGGCTGGAAGTTCATCCACGCCGAAGACCGCCTCGCCACCCCCATGCGCCGCGAGCACGGCGTGCTCATCGAGTCCACCTTCGCCGCCGCCGTCGACGACGCCGCCGAGATCCTCAAAGACGCGCAGAACGCCGGCGGCAAGGTCGCCGTCGTCGTCTCCCCCATGCTCGCCAGCGAAGAGGCCCAGTGCTTCGCCGCGCTCGCCGACGCCATCCCGGGCGACGTCACCATGGCCGTCGGCCCCGTGCCCGTCCATGGCGAAGACCGCGTCTACCCCAAAGACGCCACCCCCGCGCACGAAGGCGGGCAGGGCTTCGTCGTCCGCGCCGAGAAGGCCCCCAACGCCCGCGGCGTGCGCCGCGTCCTCGAAGCGAACTTCGAAGGCCAGAAGATCCTCTCTTTCGACGACTTCATGACCAAGGCGAAGTCCGGCGAGTACGCCGCCGTCGTGCTCACCGGCAACTACCCCAGCGACTGGGCGCCCTCCGAACTCGTCAAGGTCTTCGACCGCGCCAAGTCGCCGCGCACGCGCCTCATCCTGCTCGACACGCTCCCCTCGCGCCTCGTCGAACAGGCCGACGCCGTCATCCCCGGCGCCACCTGGGCCGAGAAGGCCGGCTCCTTCGAGAACGCGAACAACGTCACGCAGGCGTTCGACCAGGCCATCCCCGTCCGCGAGGGCGCGCGCGTCGAAGGCCAGACCGCGCTCGACATCGCCGCCGCGCTGCGCAGCGAAGACCGCGCCATGTACGACGCGCCCACCATCCGCGCCCAGATGGCCGAGTCGGGCGTCGAAGCCCTCACCGTCTTCGCGCAACTCCCCCTCGCGAAGTCGCGCACGACCAAGCCCGCCGACATGCAGATGGTCGAACTCTGATCGGGCCGCAAGCCCGCGATTTCCCTTGCATCCCCGCCGCCCCGCGGTAGTCTGAGAACGTCCGCGGCCATCCCGCCGCACGATCAAGGGGGTTTCCCATGCCGATCGTTCGTCCGCTCGTTCTCGCCGCAGGTTTCGCCGTCGCGGCGTCCGCGATCGCGCAATCAGCCGACGCGCCGCAACTCGAGCGCCGCTCGCTGACCGACCTGCGCGTCGAACGCACGGCGGTCGATCTCGCGTCGCCGCGCGGCAGCGGCTTCGGCAACGCGTTTGTGACGATGCGCGACGAACTCGAGAACTTCCCGACCGACACGTCGTTTGGTGGGATGGGTGTTTCCGCGCCCGCGACCTCTTTCACGGGACCTCCGGGGTTCGTCTGGCCGCTCAACACCCTTCGCGGACAGTCGAGCGGGGACTTCGTTCGGCTCATCGATTTGTCGGGTGCTCCTGTTGGTGGCGTTAACGGCGTTGTCAACGCAACCAAGGCCCTGCGTATCCGGACCGCGGCCGCGCAACCGCCCGGCGGGTTCTTCGCCGGCGGCAGTCTCGTATTCGGAGGCCAGTCCGACGAACCTACGCTCCCGCTCGAACCGCTCCCAGGCATGAATGCGCGCGTGAGCGCCGAGCACTGGCTCAGCAGCATCGACACGCTGTACTCGTTCGATCCGACCGCCAACTTCACCGGCTTCATTGTCGGCCGCATGATCTGGGGCGGCACTTGCGCCGACGCGCCGGAATGCTTCGATGTTGGGCTACCCCCTGGACCCATCACACACTTTTTC
>JBQLZI010000353.1:0-1972 GCA_052168195.1 Phycisphaerales bacterium | reverse complement strand
TCCGACTGGGTGGATCAGCACCTCGACGAGTTCGAGGTGGTCGACGTGCTGAACTTCGATGTCACCGCGGTGGTCCCGACGCCCGGCGCCGCGACCCTGATGGCGCTGGGCGGGTTTGTCGCGCTCCGTCGCCGTCGCTGATCGCTCAGGGCTTCGATTGATTGCTCGTCAACGCCCCGCCGACGGGGCGTTTTTCCGTGCGCCGATCTTCGGTTCGGTTCCGGCGCGGAGTCGGGCGATGTTCGCGCGGTGGCGCACGATCACGAGCGCGGCAAGGAGCAGCGCGACCGACCAGTACGGCCATGCGCCGAGGACGGCGTCGGGGATCGCCAGATCGTTGCGCCGCGCCCCGGCGACGGCGGCGCCGAGGAGCACGAAGAGCGGCAGGCAGAGCCCGGCGAGAATTGACGAAAGACTCACATATCGGGTGGCCGCGGCTGCGGTGATCCAGACCGCGAGGGCGCCGAGGGCGGGGAGGGTCATCTGCGGCCAGACGCCGAGCATCGCGCCGAAGCCGGTCGCGACGCCCTTGCCCCCCTTGAACTTCAGCCACACGGGGAAGATGTGCCCGAGCATCGCGCAGGCGGCCAGCCCGAGGTGGGTGAACGCCGCGCCAACTGACGGAAGGGTCTTTCCCGCGACGCCGAGCCACACGCCGAGCAGCAGCGTGGGGAGGAGGCCCTTGAGCACGTCGAGGGCGAAGCAGAGCGCGCCGAGTTTCTTGCCCAATACGCGAATGGCGTTAGTTGCGCCGATGTTGCCCGAGCCGTGGGCGCGGAGGTCGACGCCGCGCGCGAAGCCGATGAGCAGGCCGAAGGGGATCGAGCCCACGAGGTAGGCGAGGAGCAGCGCGAGGACGATCCGGAGGGGCTCGCTCATGCGCCGGCGCGCCGGGCGTTCACTGCAGGTTCACCGGCATGACGACGTAGACGAAGTCACCGCCGGACTTGATGAGCCCGGGCTTGTTCGGCGCCTTGAGTTCCATGATGACGTTGTCGTCGCTGATGACCTTGAGTGCGTCGGTGATGAAGACGGGGTTGAAGCCGATTTCGATGGGCTCGCCGTCGTAGCTGGCGGTGGGCACGTCGATCTCGGATTCGCCCATCTCGGGCGCGCGGCTGGAGAGGCGGAGGCGTTTGTCGTCGAGCGCGAGGCGCACGCCGCGGGACTCTTCGTTGGTGAGCAGCGCGGCGCGGCGGACGCCGGACATGAGGGTGTCGCGGTCGAAACTCGCCTTCTTGTCCTGATCCTTGGGGATGACGTCCTGGTAGGGAGGGAAGGCGCCCTCGACGAGGTTGCTGGAGAGGGTGGCGCGGGACTCGCCCTTGCCGCCGGGCGCCTCGCCGAACGCGAAGAAGATCTGCGAGTCGGTGACGGCGACGCGGACGACTTCCTCGGCGTCGTCGATGAGTTTCTGGACGAGGTTGAGGGCCTTGGTGGGGACGATGCAGTTGGTGGGGTGATCGCCGGCGGGCGCGGGGTTGGTGAGGGACGCCTTGGCGAGGGCGAGGCGCCGCCCGTCGGTGGCGACCATCTCGATGCGCTTGCCGTCGCGCTTCAGGAGGACGCCGTTGATCGCGTAGCGGCTGGTCTCGCGCGCGGTGGCGAACGTGGTGCGCGCGATGATGGAGGAGAGATCGCCGGCGTGGATGGCGAAAGTGTCGTGCGCGTTGGCGGTGGCGTCGGCGTAGCCGGGAACGGGCGGGAACTCGCTGGGCGGGTAGCCGAAGACCTTGAACTTCGCGTCGGCGCCGCGGACGTGGCAGACCTCGGCGTCGGCGTCGAGGGTGATGGTGGAGTCGCTCTCCTGCGCGCTGACGATCTGGGTGAGTTTGGCGGCGGGGACGAGCGCTTCGCCTTCGTCCTGCACGTCGACGTGGGTGGTCGCCATGCGGAGGGAGACCTCGGCGTCGGTGGGGCTGAGGGTGAGCGAGGGCTCCTTGCCTTTGACGGCCGTCAACTTCACGCAGGT
>JBQLZI010000352.1:0-1992 GCA_052168195.1 Phycisphaerales bacterium | reverse complement strand
GCTCACCCACGACGCGGCCCACCCGGGGAGTTTCGCGCGGCCGTCGGTCGCGAGATCACGAAGCGACGGCGCGTTCTCCTCGAGCAGTTGCTTCACGACGGGCATCAGCGCCGTCAGCCCGGCGCCGAGACCGAGCGCCGAAACACCCGCGGCGGTGAACGCGGCGATCGCGTGGCGCGGCGAGCGGAACAACTCGCGGGCGAAGCGCCAGAACGGCCCTTTCGGGCTCCGACGGGATGGGGCGCTGGGCGTGGGCAACGGCTGAAAGTGTACGGGGTTCGGCCCGGTTCAGGCCGGGAGCGTCGCCGAGCCCACGAGGTCACCCCAGCATTCCCAGAAGCCGGGGAAGGTCTTGCGAACGCAGCCCGGATCGCGGACGAAGCAGTTCGGCCGCACCAGGCCGATCACGGCGAGCGCCATCGCCATGCGGTGATCCTTGTATGTGTCGAACTCGACCCGCGGCGCCGAGGTTGAGCGGTCGATCCCACCCGACGGCGGGGCGACACGCAGGCCCTCGTCGCGCGACCCGTCGGCGCCCCCGCGGCGCGCGTGCTCGAAGATCTCGACTGTGGCGCCGACTTTCTCGAGTTCGGCCTTGAGCGCGGCGAGGCGGTCGGACTCCTTCACGCGGAGGGTGCGCAGCCCGCGGATGGTGGTCGGGCCGTCCGCGAGCACGGCCAGCGCGGCGAGGGTCATCGCGGCGTCGGGCATGTCGGCGAGGTCGATATCGATCCCACGCAGACGCTCAGGCGCAGTGAGGCGGAGTTCGGAACGGGTGAACGTGCGTTTGCGGCAGACGCCCATCGTGCGCGTCTGCGACTTCCAGTCGGTGTGCGCGCCCATCGCGCGGAGGACCTCGTGGAACTTCGCGTCGCCCTGGAGGGAGTCTTCGGAAAGGTGCGGGATGCGGACGACGCTCCCCGGGATGGCCGCGCCGGCGGCGAGGAAGTACGTCGCGGCGGAGGCGTCGGGCTCGATGATGATCTCGAAGGGATCGAGGCCGGTTGTTCCCTGCGCCGGACGGACGGTGAGGTCGTTGAGCGCGTCGTTGCGGGAAACCCGCGCGCCGAGGCGCTCGAGGAGCCGCAGCGTCATGTCGATATAGGGCTTGCTGGGCGGGTCGCCGTCGATGACGACGCGGACGCCGCTGCCCCCGGGGGCGCCGGGGGCGCCGAGCCACGGACCGATCAGCAGGAGCGCGCTGACGAACTGGCTCGAGGCGGTGACGGGCAGTCGCAGGATCTTCGGTTCGTTCGACGCGCGATGGGCTGGCGGGATCGGATGCACGCGGATCGGCGGGAAGCCGGGATCGCCGAGGTATTCGACGCGTGCGCCGAGTTGAGCGAGGGCGTCGGCGAGTTCGCCGATGGGCCGCTGGCGCATGCGCTTGTCGCCGTCGAGCGTGACGGGGCCTTCCGCGAGGGCGCAGGTGGCGGCGAGGAAGCGCATCGCGGTGCCGGCGCCGCGGATGTTGATGGGTTCGTCCGAGACGGGCGCCCGCATCGGGCCGCGCACCCGCGCGCGCGCTCCAGCGGTTTCGACACGCACACCCAGGGCGCCGATCGCGCCGAGCATCGCCTGGGCGTCGTCGGCGTCGAGCAGCGGGTTGCGGATCGTCGACTCGCCCGCGGCCATCGCGGCGAGCAGCAGCGCACGGTTGCTGAGACTCTTGCTCGCCGGCAGCACGGCGTCGAAGTCGAGGCGCTGGTGCGCGCGGAGCGTCGGGAGCGGGTACGGATCGGGGAGCGCGCCCGCGTGCGCGCTCACGCGCCGGAACTCGAACCCGGGGTGCGGAAGACCGCGACCACGTCCTCGACCGGCACGACGAACAGCCGGTTGTCGCCCTCGAAGTCGACCGGGATCGCGTGCTTGGGGTTGAACAGCACGCGGTCGTACTGGCGGATGGGGTAGTCGTCGTCGTGCTCGATCTGCGCCGTGACCGCGACGATGCGCCCGGTGATCGTGGGGTTCTCGATCTTGTCGGGCAGGTGC
>JBQLZI010000351.1:0-1994 GCA_052168195.1 Phycisphaerales bacterium | reverse complement strand
AGCAGATGATCAAGATCGCGGACATGACCGAGGCCCGCGCCACCAGCAAGATCAAGGCGCTGCGCATCGCCAGCAAGTCCGTGGGCGAGCAGACCGACGCCCGCGTCGCCGAGATCAACGAGCAGATCAAGAGCGTCACGCAGCAGACCGCCGCCAAGAGCAGCGAACTGCGCCAGCGCGCCTCCTCGCTCGAGACCAAGAGCCAGGCCATCTTCGATGAACTCAACGCCAAGGCCGGCGCGAAGACCAACGGCGACGCCGAGGCCGGCTACAAGCTCGCCCTCAAGACCGCCGAGACCGAGTTCGAGCAGGCCAAGGCCGAGGCCGAAGCCATGCGCCGCCAGGCCGACGCGGTCATCCGCGAGGCCCAGGCCGACATCTCCCGCCTCCGCTCTGAGGCCGAGAAGATGATCGCCGTCTCCCAGGCCGACTTCGACGGCCAGATGAGCGCGCTCGAGACCTTCCGCGAGCACGGCGTCGCCGAGTCGCAGATGCTCCGCGCCCAGGCCGACCGCATCGAGTCCGAGGCCCGCTCCAACTTCATCAAGGCCGAGGCCGAAGCCCTCGCCAACGCGCTCCGCGAGGAAGCGACCCACCAGGTCGTGCTCGCCGAGTCGCAGTACGAGCAGCTCAAGGCCGAGGCCGACGCCAAGGCCGCGACCATCCGCGCCGAGGTGTTCCGCACCCTCGCGCAGCAGCTCGCCCAGGGCAACGTCGAGTTCCCGGGCAAGACCGACCCCAAGACGCCCGACGCGTCGCCCACCGACCCCAACCCCGTCTTCGAGGTCGCCGCCGGCGTCCCGACGCAGGTCGACCCCGGCCACGTCGCGCAGTTCAAGGCCCAGCTGGGCGAGGCCGTGAAGGTCCGCATCCAGGCCGACGCCAAGCAGAAGACCACCCTCGCTTCCTACGAGGAGCGCGCCCGCAAGATGCAGGTGTGGCTCGACAACAAGGAGGCCGAGGCCACCGAGATGCTCGCGAAGGCCGACTCGTTCCAGCAGGTCGCCAACGCCGAGGCCATCGAACTCAACGCCCAGGCCGACTCGCTCGTCCGCAAGGGCGAGGCCCAGCTCGCCCGCTCCAAGGCCGAGGCCGACGCGTCGCGGAACGACACGTTCGCCCTCGTGACCAACCTGCAGGCCGAGGCCACCAAGGTCCTCGAGAAGGGCAAGGCCGCCGCGACCCAGCTCCTCGCCAGCGCCGAGGCCAACGACCGCGCCGGCGCGGCCGAGGTCCAGTCGCTCCGCGTGCAGCTCGACGCGACCCGCCGCCGCGGCGACGCCGAGGTCAAGCGCCTCGTCGCCGAGGCCAACTCGCTCGAGACCTCGCAGCGCGCCCTCGTGTCGCAGATGCGTCAGGAGGTCGCCTCCGCCAAGCGCATCCTGAGCGCCGAACTCGCCCGCCTCGACCAGGCGTCGCAGTCCTTCGTCGAGGTCGCCCGCGCGTCCTACGACGAGGCCGTCAGCGTCGCCAGCGCGTTCAACACCAAGGCCATGGCCGAGGTCGAGAAGCTCGAAGCGTTCAACGAGTCGCAGCGCCTCGTCGCCAAGGCCGACGTCTCGCACATGCTCAACGTCGTCAACGCCCAGCGCCTCGCGGGCAAGGCCGACGTCGAGCGCGCCATGGCCTCCGCCGACGCGCAGCGCGACATGTTCCGCGCCGACGACGCCGCCGCCCGCGCGACCATCCTCGCGCAGACCCGCATCAACGACGCGACGATCAACGCGTGGCTCGCCGAGGCCGACGCCCTCGAGCACGCGACCGTCGCGCAGTTCAACACCCGCATGGTCCAGACCGTGTCGGAGCGCAACCAGGCCTACGCCCAGCGCTACCTCTCCAACCAGCAGATCGCCGCCCGCCAGGAGCAGGCCCTCGCCGCCGCCGAAGCCCACCAGCACATGGCCCAGCAGGCGATGGTCACCCTCCAGGAGCGCAGCAACCAGTTCCAGACGGCCGCCCGTCAGAACTGGGACGTCCGCCTCGCCATGCCCGGC
>JBQLZI010000350.1:0-2001 GCA_052168195.1 Phycisphaerales bacterium | reverse complement strand
CCTGCTCGCGACCGTCGGCAAAACCACGCTCAGTCTTGGGATGTACGACCTCTCGACGGCCGCGCTGGAAGGCGCCATCAGGGTCCGAACCGCCCATCTCGGCTCGGACGATCCGAAGACCCTTGACGTGCGCACCGAGTTGGCGATCGCCAGACGCAACGAGGGAAGGTACGACGACGCCGAACGCGAATACCTCGCCGTCCTCGACGCGGCGCGGAGCGGGCTGGGGGAAGACCACTTCGCCTTCAACCGCGCGCTCTACAACCTTGGGGTGCTGTACAACCTCCGGAACAAGCCGGCGCAGGCCGAACCCGCGATCCGACGAGCGCTCGAATGGTTTACGACCCATCGCGACGAGCACGTGGTGACAATGCTCAGCGCCAGGATCAGTCTTGGCACCGCTCTCTCCCTCCAGGAACGCTTCGACGAGGCGGAGCAGTTCCATCTCGAAGCGATGGAGGGGTTCCGTGAGGCGCTCGGATCGGACGACCCCCGCACGCTGACGGCGATCAACAACACGGGCGCGTTCTACCAGCGCCAGCGAAAGATGCCCGAGGCCGAGACATTCTACCTCGAAGCGGTGGAAGGTCGGCGGCGCATCCTGGGCGAGATGCACCCGGAGACTATTACCACGCTCGAGAACCTGGGCGGCGTGTACTACCAACAAGGCAAACTCGACGACGCCATGCGGCTCGCGCAAGAAGCGCTCGATCGGCGCACCGCGATCTTCGGCGAGAACAACATCTCCACCATCCGATCGTGGTACAACACGGGGCGCATCCTCGACACGCAGAAGCGATATGCGGAGGCCGAGGCCCGGTACCGGATAGCCCTCGCGGGGTTCCGACGCGTCTACGGCGACTTCAACCCCAACACCGTCCGTGTGCGCAACGACCTGACCGGCGTGCTCTTCGCGCAGGACAAATTTGCCGAGATCGAAACCCTCCTGCTCGACGAGATGCGCCGCATCGAGGCAGCCCCCGAGGCGCCGGACGCGCGGCGCCTCGCCGTGATGACCGCGCTCTCCCGCATGTACGATTCCTGGGAAAGAGTCGAGCCGGATCAGGGCCACGCCGCGCAGGCGAAGCGCTGGGCCGAACGGGCGGAAGCCGCCAAGGCCGCCGAGCCGACCGGAAACCCGTGATTCACGACTTCGCAGCGTTGACGACCGCTCGGAACAGGCCGTCGGCCAGCGTTCCCGACTGATTCAGCCCCACATCCCCGAACCGCTCGGGGTGCCACTGCACGCCGAGGTAGAAGGCCCGCGACGGGTCGTCGATCGCCTCGATGACGCCGTCGTGCGCCCGCGCGATGACGCGCATCCGACCCGCGCTGCGCACCGCCTGCCGGTGCCACGAGTTCACCTCGCCGGGGACGAGCAGCGGGTGATCCGTTTCGACCGTGATCGTGTGCGTCTTATCCCCTCCCACCTGTGGGAGGGGCAGGGGAGGGTCTTCCTTCGCCCTCCCCCTCACCCCTCCCTCGGGGAGGGAGGGGAGCCCTGAGCGCGGTGGCGCGTGATCCGCGAAGGTCGGCGTGTCGTCGTCGAGGCACTGGTTCAGTTCACCACCAGCGACGAGCGCCATCAACTGCATCCCGAGGCACAGCCCGAGCACCGGAGTGTCGGGCGATTCGTCGCGGAGCAGCCGCAACAGCGCCACCTCGTGGGCCTGCCGATCGGGGTCAAGCGGCACGGCCCGCGGATGCGTCGGCGTCCGGGGGTCGAACTCCTCGGTGCGCGGGTCGTCGCCGCCGGTGAAGACAAAGGCGTCGCACGTTGCAAGGTGCGCCCTCGCGTGCGCCGCGATCGGGGGCAGCAGGATCGGCGTCCCGCCTGCGCGCGCGACCGCGTCGATCACGCTGCGGCGGAGGTTCAGCCGGCGCGGCTCGCCCGCGGAGGCGGGCGGCGCGTGGCATGTCACGCCGACGATGACGGTGCGATCGGGTATGCGCTCCTTATCGACGAAAGAACACCCTCCGCCTCACCCCTTCTCCGGGAGG
>JBQLZI010000349.1:0-2047 GCA_052168195.1 Phycisphaerales bacterium | reverse complement strand
GCGTCCCGGCCCTCGACGCCGACGACCACCCCGTCGCCCACCCCGACTTCCGCACACACTTCGTCATCTCCGCCGAAGGCAAGGTCGAGAAGAGCGCCGCCGGTTCGGGCAAGAAGGCCGCGTCGCCCGTCGCGCCCGACATCGACGACTGGTCCGCCGCCGACCAGATGAAGTACATCGACGGCGAGAGCGAGCGTTACGCCACCATCGACGCGCCCGCCTCCCTGCACGACCTCGGCGCTTCCTACGGCTACGGCTGGATGCGCTTCCGCTTCCAGGGCAAGGGCGCCAAGAAGGCCAAGGCCGGACTCTTCGAGATGAACGACCGCGCCCACGCCTTCCTCGACGGCGAACTCGCCGACATCGCCGGCGCCGGCCCGGGCGCCGCCGGCTCGGTCATCGGGCTCGGCCTCAAGAAGCGCAAGCACACCCTGACGCTCCTGCTCGACAACCTCGGCCGCGTCGACGGCGGCTCGATGATCGAGCCCCGCAAGGGCATGCTCGGGCACGTCTACGAGGCCGCCCCCATGAAGCCCGGCAAGGCCGCGATCGAGCAAGGCGAGCCGCTCGCGCCGCTCTCGTTCCGTTCGCCGATGATGGGCCTGCGCTCGGGCGTCCGCACCCACCCCGATCGCATCACCTGGACGTTCCAGCACCGGCGCAAGAGCCCGATCTTCATGGAAGTCGCGCACTGCCCCGCGCCCGCGCTCGTCGTCGTCAACGACACCCCCGTCCACGCGATCGACGCCGGCGAGCGCGCCGTCGTCCGCTTCGAGAACGCCGACGAGTCCTCGCCCTTCAAGGCGGGCAAGAACGTCATCCAGCTCGCGATCGTCGCCGACCCCGTCGCGGGCGGGCGCGACCCGAACGAGATCCTCAGCGACATCGACAAGGCCACCAACTTCTTCGAAGGCGAGGAGTGCATCACGGAGAAGGCCGAGATCGCCTTCGCGAAGTGGGAGCCCCCGTCCGACGAGCAGTTCCACGCCGTCACCAAGACCGCCGCGCGCAAGACCACGCCCGAGGGCGTGCCGATGTGGTGGCGCACCTCGTTCATCGTGAAGTCGCTTGCCGAGCCGCTGTTCCTCGACCTCGCCGGGATGACCAAGGGCCAGGTCTACCTCAACGGGCGCAACCTCTCGCGTTACTTCGTATCGACGAAGGACGGCAAGGACGTCGGCCCCGTCACCCGCCAGTGGCTCCCCGAGCCCTGGCTCAAGGTCGGCGAGCCCAACGTCATCACCATCTTCGACGAACACGGCGCCGCGCCGGGCAAGTGCAGACTCGTCTACGACACCTCCGCCGGCATCGTGGTCTGACCTTCCCACCCTCTCCCGCTGGGAGAGGGTGGACGGCGCAGCGTCGAGTTACCCTTCGAGCCCGTCCTTCATCGCCCTGCGCAGGAACGCGTCTGTCGCGCGCGGGAACATCGCGGCCATGCCGATCGCGGTCCGCGTCGTGAAACTCGTCCACACCTCGGGCTTCGGCTTCCGCAGGCATTGCACGATCGCGTCCGCGACCTTCTCAGGGCGCTGCATCGCGAACCGCGGCGTGCGCTTCGTGAACTTCGCGCCCTCGCTCTTCGCGTGCGCGGTGTCGAAGAACTCCGTCCTTGTTCCGATCGGGTGAATCGTCGACACCCGCACGCCCATCCCGCGCAGCTCCACGTCCATCGCGCGCCCGACATGATGCTGCGCCGCCTTCGTCGCCGTATACGCGGAATAGAGCGGCGTCGGGAACCGTCCCAGGCACGACGAGCAGATCAGCACGTGCCCGCGGCCTTCCTCGAGCATCGTCGGGGTCGCCGCCTCGATCAGCCGCAGCGTCCCGAAGAAGTTCACCTCGAATATATCTCGCCAGCGCTGCATCCCGGTCTCCCGCGCGCCCGCCTCGAAACCGTAGCCCGCGTTGGCGTACGCCGCGTAGACCGGCCCGAACCGCTCGGCGCACGCCTCCACCAGCCGCTCGCAGGCGCCGTGTTCCGAGACGTCGCACTCGACCGCGATCGCCTTGCCGCCGAACGCTTCGATTTCGTGGGCGGCCTCCT
>JBQLZI010000348.1:0-2057 GCA_052168195.1 Phycisphaerales bacterium | reverse complement strand
TCGGCCAGCCCGCCATCGCCTACGCCAACCAGTTTGACGGCTATGTCAACGGCTGGCAGTTCAACCCCGCCGAGCGCCCCGCCGGCATCGAGTACACCTCGCAGCAGGGCACCGACGCCTGGACCCGCCTCGGCGCCGAGTGCTTCTGGTTCATCGCCTTCGGCAACTACATGTCGGAAGGCCGCGGCGACGCCATGCTCGCCGAGCCCTTCGTCTCGCCGACCGACAAGGGCACCAAGTCGTTCTGGAACACCTACAAGAACGTCCCGTTCAGCCAGCGCACCTCGGATCAGGAGGCCCAAGGCCAGTACCTCGTGCCCGGCACCTACTGGTATACCCTCCCCGCGCTCTACGCGGACGAACTCTTCGACCTCGACGGCCCCTTCTCGCCCGACAACCCCGGCGGCTCCGTCGGCGCGGTCAGTAACTACCGGTCGTTCCACCGCGCGAACTCGATCTCGTTCACCTCGAACAAGGTCGCGTTCTACCAGTTCCGCACCACCCACGACCGCTCTGTGGACACCTACTGGAACGTCCCGATCAACGACGGCCGCGGCGCGAGCATCAGCATCGCGATGTGGGACGGCAGCGCCAAGAACGTCCGGGTGTACGAAGAAAGCGACGTCTTCCAGCCCCGCGACGACCTTGATCAGGAGACCGGCCCGGTCGAAGTCGCTCCTCCGCCCTTCAACCACCTGAAGCGCGGCAACGGTCCGGACTTCTTCCGCTTCACCTTCGGCGGTCTCGGCGGCCGCGACATTCCGTAATCACGCGGGATAGCCGCCCCCTTCATCGAAACGCTACACTCCACGCCGCCGGCCTCGTTCCGGCGGCGTGTTCTTTTCCGTTGCACAGCGCTCCAGGAACCGACCCATGAGCAGCAAGATCAAACTCGTCATCGCCATCGTCCTCTTCGTCGTCGCCATCGGCGCCATCGGCTTCTACTTCATCTCCGGCAGCGGTGGGCCTTCGGACGTGACCACGACCACCGAAGGCGCCTCGGATGTGCCCGAGACGACTCCGACCGACATCTTCGAGAACGCCCAGTAAGCACGCGGCGTGCCCACGACGCCGACCGCGTACGTGCTGGGAATCGACGAGGCGGGGTACGGGCCCTTCGTCGGGCCGTTGTGCCTCGGCGCCTCCCTGTTCCGTGTCACGCTCGATTCCGGCGGCGCGCCGCCGTGCCTGTGGAAAGCCCTGGGCACGGCGGTGTGCCGCTTGCCGTCCGAATCGACCGCGCGCACGCCGCGCCTCGCGGTGAACGACTCCAAGGCGATCAAGCGGCCCGCCAAGCCCGGGCCGCTCGCGCACGCCGCCGCGCTCGCGGACCTCGAACTCTCCGTGCTGGCGTTTGCGGCCCTGCTCGATCAGGCCCCCATCGCCGATGACGCGGCGCTCTTTGCGCGGCTCGGGACGCGGTGCCTTCAGGATGACGCCGCGGCCGAGCCACGCCCGCTTCCGATCAACCACGACGGGTCGCTCGTCGCGCTGCGGGCCGGCTCCCTCAGGCGTGCAGCGGAGCGTGCGGGGGTGTCGCTCGTCTCGTACCGGGTGGCGGCCCTCGACGCGGGACGGTTCAACGCGGAGTGCGCCCGGCTGGGGTCGAAGGCCTCGGTGGCCGCGTGCCTGGGCCTCGCCCGCCTGCAGGACCTCTGGCGCCGTCTGACCGACGCAGACGGCGGGGGGGCAGCGGGGGATCCGAGGGTGGGGTACGCGTTCCTGGATCGTCAGGGGGGCCGCACGGACTACGAGGCGCTCCTTGCCGCCGTCGATCCGGAGGCGGACCTGGCGACCGTGGAGCGGGGTCCGCAGCGTTCCGCCTACACGCTGCGCGACGGGCGCCGCGAGTTGCGGGTGCTGGTCGAGGTCGGCGCGGACTCGAAACGGTTCCCAACGGCCCTGGCGTCCATGGCCGCGAAGTACGCCCGCGACCTGGCGATGCTCCGCTTCAACGCCCGGTTCACGCGCGAATTCCCGCACTTGAAGCCCACGCAGGGCTACGGCGCCGACCGCCGCCGGTGGATCTCCCACGCGACCGCCCCCTTGGCCCCGGA
>JBQLZI010000347.1:0-2065 GCA_052168195.1 Phycisphaerales bacterium | reverse complement strand
CGCCAGGTTGGATCGCCGAACATGTAGAAGCCGAAGCCGGCGTCGATGAGCGCGCGTTCCGTATCCGGCGCGATCTGCGCGAAGACGCCGTTGGCGTCGACGGCGTACGGGATGTGGACGCCGAGGGTGCGCAGGCCATCGGCGAGGGCGCGGGCCATCGTGTTGGCGTGGTGCGCGGAGGCGAGCCACGAGCCGGACTCGATGGTGCGCGCGAAGGGCGCTGCGACGAAGCGGTGCTTGCTGAGGAGGTGGGCGGCGCGTTTGCGGAGCCAGGGGAACGCGGAGGAAGCAAGCCGCTCACCCGACGCGCTGCGCGTGTCGATTTCTCCCCCGAGCGGAGAGGGGCTTGCAGCGGAGAAGAAGACGACGGCTTCGCCGAGGGCGAGGCCGTTCTTCGTGCCGCCGAAGGAGAGCGCGTCGACGCCAGCGTCGAGGGTGAGCGCGCGGGCGGCGGCGGACGCGGCGGCGCGGTCGTCGATCGATCGGCCGCGCGTGTGGAGGACGGCGGCGACGGCGTTGGCGAAGCGGGCGCCGTCGACGTGGACGCGGAAGCCGTGCTCGTGCGCGACGCGTGCGACGTCGCGGAGTTCGTCCGATGTGTAGACCTCGCCGAACTCGGTCGGGTTGGAGAGGGTGAGGGCGCCGGGCGCGGGCTGGTGGACGTCGCCTCTGGAGACGGCGCGGGCGGCACGGCGCACGTCGTCGGGGGTGAGTTTGCTGGCGATCGGCGCGGGGAAGCGCTGGTCAACGGAGGCGCTGAGGTTCCCGGGCTCGATGACGGTGACGCGCGTGGAGGTGTAGAACTCGGGCGCGGTGGATTCGTCGTCGTTGAGGTGCGCGTGGGAGTGGCAGAGCGTGCGCTGCCATGGGCTGGTGAGGCACGCGAGCGCGAGACAGTTGGCGGCGGTTCCGGTGGCGACGAGGTGGACGTCGGCGGGCGCGTCAAAGAGGTCGCGGAACGCGGCGACGGCGCGGGCGGTCCATTCGTCGTCGCCGTAGCCCTTGGCGTGGCCTTCGTTTGCTTCGGCGATGGCGCGGAGGGCGTCGTCGGTGATGCCGGCGTTGTTGTCGGAGCGGAAGGAGCGGGGCATTCAGGCGTCCTTGACCGGTTTGCCGCGGGTGTTCATGGTTCGGTCGAGCCAGACGAACACGCCGACGGCGACGAGACTCATGAGGGTAAGCAGGACGAAGGTCCATGAGCCGAGGGCGGGGAAGGTGAGGTCGATGCCCATGGCGCTGACCATGAACCCGGTGTAGAGGGCCGCGCCGATGAAGGGCGCGATGGCGCCGCGGACGCCGGTGAGGGTGACGTGGACGCCCATGTAGATGGTGGCGAGGTCGCGTTTGGCGAAGTCGTGGTGGCCGATGTTCCAGGCGATCATGGCGCCGCCGTTGCCGAGTCCGAGGGCGATGCGCGAGAGGTAGAGGATGGGGACGCTTCCGAGGAGGAAGCCGAGGGCCATCAGGCCGTTGGAAAAGACGAAGGTCCAGGCGTGGTAGGTTCGGAAGCGGACGACGTGCATGCGGTCGAGCATGCGGGCCCAGAGCGGGATGGCGACGACGGGGATGAGGAACGGGAGGATCTGCGTGAGGACGATCTTCTCTCCGGCGCCGAGGGTGGTCTGCTCTTTGAGCGCGATGAGGAAGACGGGCTGCGCGGCGAGGTTGGGCACGCCCAGGACGAACTGGGCGACCATGAAGCGCCGGTAGTCGCGGTCGTTGCGCAGGACGTCGAGCATCTGGCGCGCGCCGTGGGCGATGCCCGGCGTGTCTTCGTCGGCGCGGCGTTCCGCCCTGATGGCGACGGAGCGTCGGCGCCAGCGGATGTGCGCGTAGGACCAGACGCCGACGAGCGCGAGGAGCGCGGCGGCGGCGTAGACGTATCGGTGCGGTGAGAGCGGCGCGTCGGGCCCGCCTTCGTAGGAGCGCATCGAGAGGGCGATGCAGACGGTGGTGACGCTGGCGGCGAGGGTGGCGACGGTGGTGAGTTTGCCGGTGACGCGTGCGCGGGCGCCGCGGGCGTAGTTCTCGCGCCAGACGTCGCTGCGTCCGGTGATGATGCCGG